>CAZSGT010000628.1:0-1508 GCA_964606215.1 uncultured Lachnospiraceae bacterium | reverse complement strand
ATCCCGATACCATTATCTTTCACACACAGCCATACGCTGCCATCACAGGACTCTGTATATATCTCAATGACACCTTCTCCCGTCTCTTTAATATACTTCATACTGTTACCAACAATCTGGTTCAACATAAATTCCAGCCATTTACCATCCGTTGTCACTTCCCTGTCCACATCATGGACACAGAGAGAAATCTCTTTCTCCAACAGATAATCCTTGTTTTTAACTGCAACTTTGCCCACAATCTGTTTTAATGAAACACTGGTAAACTGGTAGTCCTCCGAAGCCTGCTCCGAACGGACATAATATAAAATCTGGTCTGCAAAATCATCCAGCCGGTTTACCTGTTCAATATATTTTCTGGAAATATGCTCCCTGTTATTATGACACATCAGCGTCAAACTGGCAATCGGCAGCTTTACCTCATGAATCCACATTTCCACATATTCCTTAAAACTCTTTACATTCTTTTCATATTTTTTCACCTGTTCTGCCATGGATTTTTCCATATCATACAAAACCTGCCAGAACAATCTTCCCTCATAAAATCCGGGTTTATGTAAAGTTTCTGGCAGCAGATATTTTTTATCCATATGCTCGCAGTTATCCATCAAGGCGTCGTAGTAGCCTTTTTTTCGAAAAAAATCCCAGAAAAATGTTCCTAAAAAATAAACACCTGCCAACACAAGGAAAAAAATTTTCACTTCCCCCTGCACATGTAGCAAATGCATAATATAACTCATACTAAATACAAAAATGGCAAATCCACCGATTTGCACCCATTGGTCTTTTATATAGTCTTTCAGTCTCATAATAAACAATACCCCTGTTTCTTTCTTGTCTCAATAGCATCCGGCTCACCAAAATCTGCCAACTTTGTCCGAAGTCTGCTGATATTTACCGTCAATGCATTATCGTTGATAAACTCGTCGTTGTCCCACAGCACCGTCATAATCTCATCTCTGGAAACAATCCGGCTCTGGTTCTGCAAAAGCAGCCCGAAAATCAACATCTCATTTTTGGTCAGGACAACCTCCTGCTCCCCTTTCCGGATTGTACCTTTTCCCAAATTTACCTGGCATTCTCTCCACGTTGTCATGCCAAAGCTGTCCCCCGCCCGCTTTAAGATTGCCGCAATACGAAGGAGCAAAATCGTAGGGTTATAGGGCTTTGTAATATAGTCGTCTGCTCCGTAGCTCATGGAAAGCACCTCGTCAAACTCGCTGGTACGGCTTGTCACCATAATCACCGGAACCTGGGATTCCTTCCGAAGTCCTTTGAGCACCATCTCTCCGTTTATTCCGGGAATATTGATGTCCAACAGGACAAGGTCTGCACCAGCACGAAGAATGTCTTCCCTCACATGTTCAAAAGACTCCAGATAATCGGCATCATATCCCTCATTTTTCAGTAATTCCACCAATTCCATACAAATGGGCATCTCATCCTCTACAATCAATATCTTTTTCATGCTGTGTTCTCCGTTTCTATATTTCGTTCCTTTTCTTTCC
>CAZSGT010000627.1:0-1510 GCA_964606215.1 uncultured Lachnospiraceae bacterium | reverse complement strand
TCAAAAAATACTACGGAAAGAAAGTCATTATTCTCCTCGACGAGTATGACACACCGATGCAGGAGTCATGGCTTTATGGATATTGGGATGAAGCAGCGGCATTTTTCAGCAGTTTTTTTGTGAATACCTTTAAGGACAATGACAACATGGAGCGTGGGATAATCACTGGCATAACAAGGATATCAAGGGAATCCATTTTTTCAGAATTGAATCACCTTGAGGTAGTGACAACTACCTCTGATAAGTATGCCACATGTTTTGGGTTTACGGAGAAGGAGGTTTTTCGTTCGCTTGACGATTTCGGGCTAGGCAAAGATAAGGATGGTGTAAAGATGTGGTATGATGGCTTTACGTTTGGCCGGTATACCGATATATACAATCCATGGTCAATCATATCTTTCATTAGCAGCAAAGGCAAATATACAGCATACTGGGCAAACACAAGCTCCAACAATCTCGTGAGTACGCTGATACGGACAGGAGATGCCGAGGCAAAGAAAATTGTTGGAGATCTGCTTGACGGTAAGAACTTTACGGCGCAGATAGATGAGCAGATTGTATTTAATCAGTTACTCGGTAATACAAATGCCATATGGAGCCTGCTCCTTGCATCCGGATATTTAAAGATGGTTGACCGCGAACCGCTTGCGCCGGACAGGAAAGGAGAGCCGCGCTATACGTTGGCACTCACGAACAGAGAAGTAATGATTATGTTTAAAAATATGGTGAAAGGCTGGTTCAGAATTGATGAGAAAGGCAGTGTCTATAATAATTTTGTCAAAGCCATGCTGCTCGATGATGTTGATTATATGAATGAATTCATGAATAGAATTGCATTAAGCAGTTTTTCAAGCTTTGACATTGCAAAAGGTGCATCAGAGAGTGACGAACCGGAGCGGTTTTACCATGGTTTTGTTTTGGGACTGATGGTAGGACTTCAGGACAGGTTTGAAATTACGTCAAACCGCGAAAGCGGTTTTGGACGCTATGACGTGGTTCTGAAACCGTTTGACCGGGAAAGGGATAACGCATACATCATTGAATTTAAGGTTTTCAGGGCTTCAAAGGAAAAAACGCTGGAGGATACTGTTGCGAATGCTCTTGCTCAAATCGAGTAAAAACAGTATGAGGCAGCAATTGCTATCAATGGTTTTAAACCGGATAAAATAAGAAAGTACGGGTTTGCTTTTCAGGGAAAAACGTGCCTGATAGGAAAATAAGGGGAGGAGATGGATATTTGTGAAATGAAACGGATGAATGCTTTAGACTGGTTAAAAGATTGGTTAAAGCGAAAGTGGAAATCGTATGTCGTCTGGATGATTCTGTTGTTAAGCTTTACCCTGTATTTTATTTGTCTGATGAAGACAACACAGAGAACATACCTGCTGTACCTTGACTTGCTTCTGCTTGTATTTCTGGCAGTCGTGGAAGGTACGGCTTTTTTTCGTTTTCTGAAAAAAGAGCACGGGAAAAAGAAACTTTTGCAGGAAGATGAGCTGATATACGAGAT
>CAZSGT010000626.1:0-1517 GCA_964606215.1 uncultured Lachnospiraceae bacterium | reverse complement strand
ATAATCCAAAAATGATCCGATATTTTTACGATATTATTCATATGCTTCCTCCGAAGATTTAAATTTTATATTCTTACTAGCTGTACACATTAATGCGTGCAGGCATATTCAGCGGCTGCCTGTACGACAAGAGAATGCTGCAGCCAAATCTTGGGATATTGATCTAATGAAAATGGACAATCAACCTTGCCTGTTTCAAAGGTAATGGAGCAGACAGGTGTATCTCCGCTGTAGATCCAGTCAAGATAGCTGCCTGTTCCGGTTCCGCTGCCCATCCTTTTATATGGTACAAGTGACAGCATATAGTTGGAAAATTCAATATTGATTCCAGTATACCTGCTTTCGGCAGTATCCCAGTATGCGACCTCACCCATCGAATGATAGTTTAAGATGATGGAAGGGTGGGACAGCAAGGTGACGGCGCCGAGGAATAGGGTTTCTGGCTCTGACAGGGGAGTTATTCCCTCATATCCCATAAAAGAAGGATGTGAGACTTTTGAATTAACGCCAAAGCTGGTAGGGAAGTTTCTGTTGAGATCCACACCGCGCGCGTTGGCTTTCCACCTTGCAAGATACTTTTCATAGGAGCTTTTTGTCCTCTTTGTCGCAGTATCGTATGCATAACAGGCCTGTACCGTCTTGATCAGTTCCGGCGACCGCAGGGCGCTTTCCCCAAACTGACTGAGAGCGATGCCGTCAGGATTGACCATGGGAACGATGTGGATTGCAACATTTTCAAAGAGTTCACGGTAAATGATATCATGAAAAGCGCCACTGTCATAATATGTAAGACATTGTTCAAGCTGTTCCATTACGAGATAAGGATTGGTATATTCGCGGGCATGGATACCGGCAATAATCAGGATGTGCTTTGGAGCCGATTGGTTTCCAAGGATAAGCTCATACAGATTTCTTCCATCGAGAGACTGCCCTGTCAGGTTTGTATGGAGCAGTTCGGGATATCTATCCTGCAGCAGTGAGATATCTTCCTCCATCTCTTCGTATGTATATATATCGTAATCATACACAATGGCATCAAGCCGCTTGAGATATCGCATATCTACATATCCCTCCAGCCCTGTGTCATACACCCGTATTTTTGCCAGAGAATCCAAGGGACCCAGCAGAATCTGTACATAAGTACCATCAGGAAGTATAGCGATCGGTTCTCCTGTCAGGGAAGGATCAGAATATACATTCAGCCCCTGCCCTGAAAAACGAACAAAACAGATTGGGAGTGGGGATTCCTCGGCAGCAGATGTGTTTAATGCAAAAAAGGACAGGGCAAAAAATAGAGCAAGCACATAAATCGTAATGTTCCTAATAAATTTCATTTCTTCGTTCTCCTTGCTGTATAAATTCTGAATATCGGTTCTTAAGTTGAAATCTAAAAAGAGAAATTCCTTATTCATAGTAATACATTCATCGGATTTTTTCAAGGCTACACATCCAAAGTCTGCTTTTTATACTGCACATCAGATGGATTTGCAGATAAGTAGTATAACGAAAGACCGCCA
>CAZSGT010000625.1:0-1523 GCA_964606215.1 uncultured Lachnospiraceae bacterium | reverse complement strand
ATAAGGTGGAAGCCTTTCGTTATATTGATAAATGTGAAATGGACGAAATCAAAGAGGCATTGGACAGTGCGATGTTAAGACTGGAAAAATATCAGATGATAGAGATACCGGTGAAATCTCTTAAGGTGCAAAAAATTCAGCGTTGTCACGTCCTGTATTTTGAAGTGTATGACCATGATGTTTTGATGCATACCACAAAAGAAGAAATTTTCCGTTGCAGGGAAAATTTGAAAGAACTTACAGATAGATTGGAGGATAAGGGATTTGTTCTTACAAACCGTTCGTATCTGGTGAATCTGGAGCATATCCGGAAAGTGGAACAGGACCAGATACAGATTGTTGGAAATGTGGTACTGCCTTTGAGCAGAAGAAAATATGTGGATGTTCGGAAAAGGCATTTTGAATGGAAAATACAAAGGGCAAATGGATAGTATAAATACCATTCACGAAGATTTGATACCGTCTACGTAAAAAACGGGACCGTTTCATAGTTTGTGTGCTATATTGATAAGCGGACCGAGCATGCTTGCATGTGAGGGAAGGGTAAAATTATACAGATAAAAAGGAAAAAGGAGACCAACTATGAAAAAGTATTTAATTTTTTTAGTGATTATCGTGTTAGGTGGATATATTGCGGTGGACGGTTATATAACGAAGAACAATATTCCAACGGCAAAGGATTTGGCGACCGCAACGGATGCAGACATTCAAAAAGGAGTATATGTAAAAAGTGATGTTAATTTTACTTTGGGGTATTACTGTGAAGAGACCACCAGCCGCAGCGGAATTACCACATCAAAGCAACGATATTATCTCATTCCCTATGGTACAGACCGCGGTAAATATATTGGTATTAAGGTTTCAGACGGCGATTTGGACGATTTCCAAAAACTGGAGAACAGTTCTATCTCCTATTTTACAGGGGTTGGACAGGAGCCTGCCTCCACTGGAACTTTTTATGGAAAGTTAAAAGAGTGTGACGATGAAGAGTCTAAATACCTGAAAGAGATTTTTCAGGATTTTGACAGCCAGAATCCAGAGCAGTTCTACACGCCATACTATTTTCTGCTGGTTACGGAGAAGGATGTAAAAGAAACGATGATAACAGGCATAGCCATATTTGGCGCAGGTCTGCTGATTCTGATTGTATTTGTTTTGGTAGACGTGAAGGCAAGAAAGAATGCAGCCTACGGAGGAATGGATAACTATGCGTCTCCGGTATCGGATACATATGGTGGACAGAGCGGAACAAATACTGTTGGTGGTCAGTTTGATGATTTGGTGATTTCACCGCCGGGACAGGACAATCGAGGGGATTTTTCGTAAGAATGAAAAACTTTGATATGGAGAAATAAAATATAGTGAATTATTCTCTAAATTGAGTGTGGAAAGTTATTCTTTGGAAGTACCGTGATATTTTGGGAATATTTTACTGGCATGGAGAGTCGAAAATGGCACTTCTGCATTTTGCAGGAGTGCCATTTTTATCGAACAGGAAACTCTTTCTTACGACATGTTAATTG
>CAZSGT010000624.1:0-1523 GCA_964606215.1 uncultured Lachnospiraceae bacterium | reverse complement strand
AACATCTTTTGTCATATGTAGTCTCCTCACTTTTCATCCTAATACTGCTCAATATTTACATCGGACGTCTGCATAACGTCGCAGGGTAAAATTGTATTTGCAAAAGCCTTAAATTTCTCCGCACCGTCACTGACATAAAACTTGTGCGCCAAACCGTCATTTTCCCGATCCTCGTACACTGCCAGCATATCCTTGTTCCGAAGCACCGACTTTAAACTGATGGCAGTCTCATATGCAGGGTTTACCAGTGTAACGTTCTCTCCCATGACTTTTTGCAGGGTATGGCGTAACAGGGGATAATGGGTACAACCTAATACCAGAGTATCAATATTGTATCCCTTCAACTCACTCATGTATCGCTCCGCAATCTCCACCGTCACAGAATCATACAGCCAGTTCTCCTCTACCAGCGGCACAAAAAGCGGACATGCCTTGGCAAATACTTCAATATCCTGGTCAAGGGCATAAATGTATTTGGGATATATTTTACTGTTGATGGTTCCCTCTGTACCGATAACGCCGATACGTCCATTCTTTGTAGCGTCCATCGCTGCATGTGCCCCGGGAATGACCACTCCCAGAATCGGAATATCAATCTCCTCCCGCAATGTTTCCAGCGCAAAGGCACTGGCAGTATTACAGGCAATGACGATTGCCTTCACTTCCTGTGTGTAAAGAAACTTCACAATCTGCCTGGAAAAATTGATAATCGTCTCCCGGGATTTGCTTCCGTATGGCACACGTGCCGTATCACCAAAATATACGATTCTCTCCTCCGGCATCTGGCGCATAATTTCCCTGGCAACGGTTAAACCACCTACACCAGAGTCAAATACACCAATGGGTGCATTATTTCCCATAGATTGTACCTCCGTAAATAAATCTCTCTATATATTTTATACATGAGAAAAAAATAATTCACTCTTTTCTATATCTCTGCGGCATTACGTTCAATCGCCTCGTTAATCCGCTCTCTGACATACGCTCCCACATGTTTTTTATCCTCGCCCTCAAAATCTTCAAAACGGACCGGCTCTAAATACTCCACAATAACATGTGCACTGCGAATCCAGGGCAGATGTTTTTCAAAAATGCTGTCATTATTATTCATGGCAACAGGCACGACTGGGACTTTGGCTTTCTCTGCCATTTTCAGGCTGCCCTCCTGAAACTTTAATGTGCCTTCCTTATAATTTCTGGTACCCTCTGGAGCAATAAAAATAGAATGTCCGCTTTTCAAAAGCTTGACCCCATCCAGCAGCATCTGCATACCAGCTCTCGGTTTTTTACGGTCCAGAAACAGACAATGCATAAACTTCATCCAACGGGAAATAAATGGAATTTTTCCAATCTCAATTTTAGAAACAAAACCCAGATATTTGGGTGCTGTAGTATATCCCACCAAAATATCGAAATAGCTGCGGTGATTAAACACAAACAAACAGGCACCATCCTCTGGTACCCGCTCTACGCCTTTTACCGTAACATGCACACCGCCAATCCAAAGAATCCGCTTAAACATC
>CAZSGT010000623.1:0-1530 GCA_964606215.1 uncultured Lachnospiraceae bacterium | reverse complement strand
TTACATAATCTTTGATAATATCTGCACCACTTGGCATAATATTCACCTCCTGAATGTAAAAACAGTTATCAAGTTATACTTAGCATACCATAATCAAGATATAAAATCTATTATAATTCTTCTTGAGGTTATACTTCAAAAAACAATAGAGACTCTATTTTCACAGATAAAGAAACACATGTAAACCATATATCTGAAAACATATCATGCCTCACCTGTCAGCAGTATCCAGCCCGTCACTCAGCTTCCTGAGCATTTCCTGAAAGCGTTCCTCCCCTCGCAGTTCCTCGAAGCAGGCGTCTTGTTCCAGCGCGTTTACTGCCACCAGCCTGAGCTCCCTGGTAAATCCTGACTTCATTGTTTCTGTGGAAAATGTAGGACTGAAAAGAGCCTGATTCACCGGCGCCGGACCATTTGTCAGCCGGTCAGCAAATCTTTCAAGATAATCCAGTGCTTCTTCCTTCATGCCCAGCCGCAGATATACTTCGGCAATGGCTCCCGCCGCTGCTCCGCCGCCTACAACAAACAATTCTTCTATCTTGCAGAGTACTTCACAGATTTCCAGCGTCCTGTCCCTGTCAAACTCCATATCCTCCCCAAGCAACAACATAAGGCAGTTCTGCACATCGCCGATCAGTTTATAAAGCTTACTCTGCACGGTACTGACGGCCTTATCTTTCTCGCCTTTTTTCCGATAAAGTTGTGCCCATAGCATAGTAAAATCCGCCGTATTAGTGATTGTCTTCTGCAGCAATGTCTCTGCCCTGTCCAGATTTCCTTCGGCAAGTTCCAGGGAGACCAGCATGGAAATCGCAGGAAAATAAAAGGCGGAATCCCCACTTTCATAAAGCGCTCCTGCAAGTTCCTTCTTTCTGGCTTTCCACCTCTCCTTCTTTTTCTCTGTTTCCCCATCCTCCCCATTGGCGTCACAATTCATTTCCATTAGCGTAAATGCCGCTATAGCACTGAATTTAAGGGATGTTGCGGAGGGATAACTATGCAGAAGCTGTTCCAGACGCTCCTCCGCTTCCTTTTCTTTTCCTTTCCTGATCATTTCAATAATCTCTGTCATGTACTGTCCCTGTTTCTCCTCTGACAGTGTCTCTTCGTAGGACAACAGCGTGTCCACATTCGTGCCCAACGCTCTCGCCAGCGGACAGAGCATGGTAATATCCGGGTAAGAGCTGTTTGTCTCCCACTTGCTGACTGCCGGAGCCGACACCCCAAGCAAATCCGCAAGCTGCTCCTGCGTCATTTTCTTTGTCTTCCGCAGTTCAATGATTTTTTCACCTATTTTTATATTCATATCTCAGTTTCTCCATTCCAGTTCCGTCTCTTCACTACAACACCCCTTAGTAGGGAAGAATTGTTCAGCCGCTTTCGCGTCTGAAAATCTTTCCGGGCGCTTCCGTTCCGAGACTGTTTTTAATTCAATTGCCATTCATGGCAATTTGTTCCGTCTCTTCACTACAGTGATTAACTCATCAGCTGATATCATCAGTATATACAAAATCAGCAGGCTCCACAATG
>CAZSGT010000622.1:0-1531 GCA_964606215.1 uncultured Lachnospiraceae bacterium | reverse complement strand
TCCACTACATAACGGACCGGGAAGACGTGTTGATTATGTTGTGGGAAAAGACCGGGGGCTGGAGCGTGGCCAGCCGCAGATGCAGTTTTTTGAACGGGGATGCCATAGAAAGTCTTACACTGCCAGCATTGCGGACGTATATGCATGAGGATGATGTGCCGGTTTTTGACGTTTTTATGGAGTCAATGGGCAGTGCCATGAATGGGGAAGAGGGGGAGAACACAAAATGTGAAGATAAGGCAGTGATTGCGGCCAGACTGCGCATAGGAGAGAGCTGGCAGTATCACAATATTGAGTGTTATCTGGAGAGGGAAGATGGGCAGCTGGTGCGGATGTTTGTCATGGTATCCTGTATGGATGTCAAGGAAGTATACCGCATTCGTGTGGCAGAGAAGTTTACCTCGGACAGAGACCCGAGTTTGATTAACAGCCAGGCGGAGGAGCTGATAGCGGCAAATCCCGACAAGAAGTTCACGGTGGTTCAGTTTGACGTGGAAAAATTCAAGCTGTTTGTAGAGAAATACGGCAGCGAGAAAGCCACGGAGCTTTTGAATTTTTTTGTCAGTTCCCTGAAGGTAATCTGTAACAAATTTCAGGTTTATACCAGATTGACTGCAGATGTATTTATGATTATCACGCCCTATGAAGATGATCAGTGGATATTGAATTTTATAGAGATGCTGGATTCCCGGCTTCTGAAGTTTGACGGGATGGACTACAAGCTGGTGTATGGCGTGTGTAAAATTGGGGATTTGTCCGGGGGCTTAAGACAGTACGGGGATTCAGCCGCCATGGCAAGGCAGAGGATAAAGGGAGACGCTCTGCGCCATGTTGCGTTCTACCAGGAAGAGATTAAGCAGAGCATGTATTCTGATAAAGAGATTGAAGATTATATGGAGAAGGCTCTTGCAAACCGGGAGTTTGTCATGTATTTGCAGCCCAAGTGCAATATAACAGATGGAGGACTTGTGGGAGCGGAGGCGCTGGTGCGCTGGATACATCCGGAAAAAGGTCTGATTCCGCCTATGAAATTTATTCCCCTGTTTGAAAAAAATGGATTTGTCATTAAGATGGACCAGTATATATGGGAAGAGGCGTGTAAAAAAATTCGTGACTGGCTGGACAGGGGAATTACACCGGTGCCCATTTCTGTCAATCTTTCCAGAAAGCATCTGCAAAATAGTGGCTTTATAGAGGTGTTAAACAATCTGGTAGAAAAATATGACATACCCAAGAAATATCTGGAGATTGAGATTACGGAGACGGCGGAAGAAGATGGTGGGATGGAAAAGGGAGTCAGTTTGTTGAAAAACAATGGCTTTACGCTTTTGATGGATGATTTCGGTTCGGGATATTCTTCTTTGAATACGCTGAAAAACACACAATTTGATGTGATAAAGATTGACAGGGAATTCCTGCAGGACTTTATCGGTTCCAGCAGAGGACAGACCATTGTGGAACACACCATCCAGATGACCAGGGAGTTAGGGTTGGATTTGGTGGCAGAAGGAGTGGAATCAAAGGAGCAGGC
>CAZSGT010000621.1:0-1532 GCA_964606215.1 uncultured Lachnospiraceae bacterium | reverse complement strand
ATGAGGTGACGGCGGCAGTGGAGGAAAGAGAAAAGTTTGAGAATTCTCTTTCGAATACGGCTGTTCCCCTGAAAAAACCGGAAGGGATTCATCTTACGGCGGATGAGAAGATCGATCTCTCAAAGCTGCAGGAGACGGAGGACCGTTCGGGAAACACGCAGGGAAATACGCTCTATGGCGCGCAGAAGCCGGAGCAGGGAAAGGTTAGTCCGATGAAAGAGAGAAAGAGTGAAAACGGCAACGAAGGTTTGGAAAAGCGTTTGGAAAACCTTTCCAATATTCTTGAAAAACAGCTTTCCGTAGAGGGAAAACGCAAGGAGGAGAAACTGGAATCTCAGACTGCGAACCCGGAGGGATTCAAGTTTGTAAAGATGCTGTACCGTACTCTTCTGGAAAATGACGTGAATGAAAAATATGTCAACCAGATCATGGATGAGGCAGAGAAGATTCTGCACAGTGGAAGCAGTGTAGATTCTATTTTGTCAAACGTGTATCAGAAAATGATCTTGAAATTTGGACAATCTGACAGTATTAATCTGGCAGGAAAAAAACCGAAGATTATTTTCTTTATCGGTCCTACAGGAGTGGGAAAAACCACAACTATCGCCAAAATCGCATCGAGATATAATGTCGAGGAAGGGATGAAGGTTGCTTTTCTGACCGCAGATACTTACCGTATCGCGGCGACAGAGCAGCTCCGTGTCTATGCCAATATTCTGGATGCGCCGATGAGCGTGATCTATACAGTGGAGGAAATGAACGCTGCAATCCAGCGGCTGGGTGACTATGAGCTTATTTTTGTTGATACGGCAGGATTTTCTCATAAGAACGAAGCGCAGTGTGAGGATATGAGGAGGCTGCTTGCAGGACTGGATGGGAGCTACGACAAGGAGACATATCTGGTATTAAGTGCAACAACGAAGTACAGTGATCTCGTGCAGATTACAGATGTATATCGTGAAATTGCAGACTATAAGTTGATTTTTACGAAACTGGATGAGACATCGACCTACGGAAATATTTTGAATGTAAAGCTACATTCGGGAGCATTGCTGTCGTATATGACGACTGGACAGAATGTACCCGACGATATTGAAGAATTTGATACACAAAAGATTGTGAAGAAACTGTTGGGGGGCAGGTAGCCTATGGATCAGGCACAAAACCTACGTAATGTAATTAAGTTAAAAAATCAAAACAGTAAACAGAAAGCTAGAGTCATTACGGTTACCAGCGGAAAGGGTGGAGTCGGGAAATCCAATGTGACAGTCAACCTTGCGGTACAGCTGCATAAACTGGGGCAAAAGGTTGTCATATTTGACGCTGATTTCGGACTTGCCAATGTGGAGGTAATGTTCGGTGCCATCCCACAGTATAATTTAAGTGATTTACTTTACCATGGAAAGCGATTGGGTGACATTATGACACAGGGACCGGAGGGGATGAGCTTCATCTCCGGCGGGTCCGGAATTGCGGGAGTGAATAATCTGGCATCCAGCCAAGTGCATTATCTTATAAAGTGTATGGAAGAA
>CAZSGT010000620.1:0-1533 GCA_964606215.1 uncultured Lachnospiraceae bacterium | reverse complement strand
CAGAGGATGTGGCAACGATTATTTTTACATCCGGAACAACTGGAAAAAGCAAGGGCGTTATGCTGACACAGGACAATCTGGCGACCAACGTGATTGCCGTTGATTATTCAGCGGAGCCTGGGACTGTAATGCTTAGTGTGCTTCCAATTCATCATGCCTTCTGTCTGGTTATGGACTGGCTCAAGGGATTTTCTCTGGGTGCAACCATATGTATTAATGACTCCCTTTTACATATGGTGAGAAATATGGGCATATTTAAGCCAGATGTGATGCTGATGGTTCCTATGATGATTGAGACAATTTATAAGCGGCTTGCCAGCGTAGATGCTGCCATTCCGAAACCGGCAGTAGCTGCCAATGTATTTGGTGGCAACCTTAAGATTATATTTACCGGAGGCGCCCATCTGGACCCATATTATATTGACCAGTTTGCGGAGTATGGAGTGGAAGTCTTCGAAGGATACGGTATGTCCGAGTGTTCCCCGGTTATCAGCTGCAATATGCCGGAGCTGCACAAGGCTGGTTCTATCGGAAAGCCTCTTTCCAATGTGGAGGTCACATTTGATAATGGCGAAATTCTGGTAAAGGGCAGCAGTGTCATGAAGGGATATTATAAAATGCCGGAGGAGACTGCGGAAACATTGAAGGATGGATGGCTCCATACCGGCGATAAGGGATATCTGGACGAAGATGGATTCTTATTTATCAATGGACGCGTAAAGAATTTGATTATTCTTTCCAACGGAGAGAATATTTCCCCGGAGGAAATCGAAAATAAACTGGCCCTTGACATGCTGGTAGGTGAGGTAATTGTAACTGGAGAGAATAATGGTCTTACCGCAAGAATTTATCCGGAGCAGGAAGTGGTTGCGGCAAAGGGAATGGATGAAGAGGCGGTCCAGGCAGCATTGCAGGCATTCTTAGACCAATACAATAAAAACCAGCCGACGTATCGTCAGATTACGGGGCTGGTAGTGAGAAAAAATCCATTTATCAGAAATTCTACAAAGAAAATCAAAAGACAGGAAGCTTTGATTGATGAGCCTCTGCCCATGGCATAGCAGGAAATCATCACTGGCAGATTACGCCTCCTGCAGTATGTAGGGGAGCGAACCGGATGTAAATGCCTGTGTCAGAATGTCCGCGATGGTTTCCGGGGGAACCCGGAAATTATCCTGTGCCCACTTGTGAAGGACGCCGATGGTGCTGCCGATGGTGCAGGCAATCATATAGGAGCGCTCCTCCTGGCTTTGATGGGAAGGGGAGTTGTTCTGTGTCACCTGTCTGACATAGCGGTGGAACATAGTCACCGCTTTCTCAAAAAAGGTGTCGTCTCCCGGATTGCGGAGAAGGTTGGCCAAAAGCGGATTGGTCATGGTATATTGACAGATTGTTAAATAATAGGATTTACATACATCCCAATCGTTCTTTGGGTGAAAGGTATTCATCAGAGAGAATATATCCTCGATGGTTTTGTCTTCAATGGATGTTACAAGGGCTGGAATATTTTCGTAGTGGTTGTAAAAAGTACTG
>CAZSGT010000619.1:0-1536 GCA_964606215.1 uncultured Lachnospiraceae bacterium | reverse complement strand
TGGAAAACGGACGGTACAACCCATCCATTCTGCTGGCGTTCAAGATTGCACGCTACTTTGACATGAGTATTGAAGAGATTTTCATCTATGAGGAGGATAAGTCATGAAAAAGAAATCGTTGTTTTATTTAGGTTTAGGTATCTTTGGGATAGCGCTCATTGTGTTGGCCATTGTTCTGGACGGCAGGGTGTCAGATGCAAGGGACGGTGCATTGATGGGTGTCGGCGCAGGGTTCACGGGCGTAGGAATTTCCATGTGGCTGTTCTTCCGCCAGGAAAAGAAAAATCCGGAAAAGTGGAAACAATACGAGATCGAATCCAATGATGAGCGGAATGTTATCATTAAGTTTCGGGCAAAGGCTGTAGCCGGAGAGGTATTGCAGTGGATGGTGATGGCGGCGTCGTGGGTAGCCATATTATTGGACGCACCATTGTGGGTAATACTTGCCGCCGTTGGTATTTTCCTGTCCAAGACTTTTTTTGAGATGCTCCTTATGGCTCGGTATCAGAAAGAGATGTGAAGCAAATCTATGTTTGTTTCAAAAAATCCCAAAGGACAGCTAACCTTTTTTGTTTTCCGTTACTATATAAGTGAAACAGGGAGGGGTTCCATGATGAACAGTTTATTTGAACAGATAGCAAAGGATTATATGCCGATACTCTTAAACTGGGCCTACCGAAAAGTGGGAGACAGGGATAAGGCGGAAGACCTGACACAGGAAGTCCTGCTGCAGATTCTCACGGCAATCAGGAAAAACAAATCGGAGATTGCAGATCCGGAGCACCTTGTGTGGAAGATAGCCCATTACACCTGGTGTAATTATTTAAGGGGAATCGAACGCGGAAAAAGGTGTATTTCCATGGAAAATCTGCAGCTGGAGGACGAAAGCAACTTTGCCGGGGACTATGCCGAAGAAGAGTACCAGAGGGAAATGACTCTGCGGATGCGCAGACAGGTGTCCCGGCTGAACAGTCTCCAGCGCGATATCATGATTTCTTTTTATATCGAGGGGCTTTCTGTTCAAAGGATTGCGGAAAAGAAACAGATGACGCAGTCTGCGGTGAAATGGCATCTCTTTCAGACAAGAAAAAAATTAAAAAAGGAGATTACGACAATGGAAAACAAAGATTATGTTTATCGTCCCAGGAAAATGGTAATGGCAATTTACGGGGAGGTCGATTCTATCGAGACCACGGATATTGTCATGATTGAAAACAGTCTGACCAAACAGAATATCTGCCTTGCCTGCTATCATCAGGCAAGGACGACGCAGGAACTCTCCGAGCTGTTGGGAATTCCGGCGGCATATGTGGAGAGCGATCTGGAATGGCTTGTACAGCGGGAGTTTGTGGAGAAGACCGGCATCCCGGTGGTGACCACCATGATGGGGCTGAGCCTGCTGCCCACGGACCACCCGCTGAATATGGGCATGATCGGCGCCCACGGCAACAACACCGCCAACAAGGCCCTGGCCAAGGCGGACCTGCTGATTATGATCGGCATGCGGGTGGCGGACCGGGCCATCGTGTCCCCGGA
>CAZSGT010000618.1:0-1537 GCA_964606215.1 uncultured Lachnospiraceae bacterium | reverse complement strand
AGGGGATAACTGTCTGAGCGTCAGGCCAGTATTTTGCAAGCTCTTCCGAAGCCTTCTTTGCATCGTCGACATTTTTGTTGCCGGTTTTGCCTATAGCGTCGTTCTGCTCTTTAGCCATTACCTCGTCTGCTGTGTAGAAGTACAGCTTATTTTTTATCTGCCCCCATATATCAGAGCCGCTTAGACGGCTGTATATGTCGGCGTATTTGTAATACTCCGAGGGAGTGTTCTCCATATATGTACCGACATTGCCGCATCCGCTGGCGCTTACACGCACTGCGGTTACTCTGTCGTTGGTAAGGTATGGGTTTGTGGAAGTCAGATCGCCGGGAATATCCATACCGTTGAGACGGTTCTCAAGCAGATAGTCATATTCAGCCTTGTAGCTGCCGCGGTTGATATAGAAGGCTGTCTGAAGCTCGGTCTTTTCGGAGATCTCAAAATCCCATACATAAGCGAATACTTTTGCAGTCTTTATTATCTTTGAGTCTCTGTCAGTAATGTTCAGCGTTGCAGAGTACCAGCCTGAGGGAGTGTCTGAACTGCTCTTCAGCTTGATGAAAAACGCCTGGCTCTTGCCGCCGTTGAGCTTGAAGGAATTGAATTTTTCAGTAAAAGGCACAACGGGATCGGGTGTTTCACCTTCGCGTATAAAGGTGGTGTCGGCAGTAGAGCCGAGTACCGAGGCCGAGTCAAGCTTGCTGGTGGTAACATACATTTCATAATATATGCTTGCGGGGATGGACGCACTGTTGTCCTCGTTTGTAAAATCGGTAACGTTGGCAGACAGGTTTTCCTTGTCTGTATCGGAATACAGTACGAACTGCGCGTTCTCAGTCTCGTTCTTTGCCATATATACCGAGTATGTATCCTTTCCGGACGGTGTTATATCGCTTGTAAACACTTTTTTAAATGAAGGCTCGAACCACAGCTTAAGCGTCGGGTCTTCATTTTCGGCAGTTATTTTCTGATATACATCCGCAGGGTCTTCGCTTATTGCGGCGGTGGTAAAAGCACCGATGCAGATAACTGCCATAAGAGTGACGATAACAAGTGACATAAGAATCTTTTTGATTTTCATCGCTCTAATGATCCTCCTGTATACATTGACTTTTTTGTGTCGCATAGCGACAAACATACACATATATAATACCATGGCAAGACTGCTGTGTCAATAAATCATTCGTAAATTGTATGCGATTTGCAAAATTTACCTATTTACCTGTTGATTATATATGGCTATTTTATGAATACCTTGAAATTTTTTACGGTCAGTGGTACAATAATATGTAAACATATGTAATTATTTGAAAAGACTGCAGCTGTCATAAAGGAGACATAACACTTTATGGTAAAAAAAGAGTTTTATATACAGGGACCTTGCGAGAATATACGGCTTCACTGCATAAGCTGGGAGCCTGAGACGGAATGTGCAGCGGTGCTGCAGATAGTTCACGGCATGATAGAATATGCTGACAGGTACAGCAACACGGCGGAGTATCTTTGCCGCCGCGGCTTTGCGGTGGTCGCTCACGAC
>CAZSGT010000617.1:0-1537 GCA_964606215.1 uncultured Lachnospiraceae bacterium | reverse complement strand
CCCCTCACTGGCGCTGGTCTTAAACATAATGCCATTATAACAAATCATCCCCTCTTTCCCATTCTCGGTCAGAAATCCATAGGGTGCCTCCTGTTCTTTCTGGTACTCTGTGTGCTTTGCATGTTTCACAATATGTGGCGTCTTTTCCTGCACCGGAGGCATTACATTTGCCATATACGCCTCCACCCTGCCGTCATCATATTTTATTTCCAGATAAACCCCATCCTCTTCTTTTTTCCCCTTAATCACACAGCCATTCAGCACCTGCACGCTTACCGCATCACATTCTGCGGCGTCCAGCCCCCTTACCTGTGTGGGTGTACCGTTGAAAGATTCAGGAATTCTCGCTGCAGATGCGCTCCCCTGCATACTCTCGTAAATCTGCTGCAGGGCGGATTCTCCGTTTCCCTGTAATAGCTGTCCGTCTCTTACATCCTCATCCAGGCGTTTCCATTCCAGCTGCTGATTAAAATCCCCCAGCAAATCCTCTCCCGCTTTGGCACCAATATTCCCCGACAAATTCTTTTGTCCTGCAAACTCTCTCAATCCATCAATAATCGTCATTCTTTACCATTCCTTTCCTTCTCAATCTGCTGCTTCAACATTTCTCTCCCCCGGCGTAGATGGGTCTTTACCGTTGCCTCTCTCTGTTCCAGACTTCCGGCAATCTCCCGAATGGAATAATCTTCATAGTAAAACAGATACATGGGATTGCGATACTTGTCTGGCAATTCCATAATCCGCCACACCATATCATCCTCTATGCCATAGGGCAGCACAAAATGCCCCATCTCCGCATCCGTCCATTCCTCCACCGTAGTTACTCGTTTGTTCCATGAACTTTTTTGCATGTCCCTGCAAATATTGATAACCGTCCGGATAAACCACGCTTTTTCATGCTCCGCCTCCGCAAATTCCCCGTCCCACCTGAGATACCGCACAAAGGCTTCCTGCACAGCGTCCTGTGCATCTGCGTGATTCTTCATATTTGAAAATGCTATCCGGTACAGCATGTCTTTGTATTTTTCATAGGATTCCGTACTTTTTCCTTCTTCCAATCCCCTCACACTCCGTCCATATATTTCCTGTCTGCAAGAGCCCTTACACTAGTAATACGAATGAAATCCCCGGAAAGTTTCAAAACCATAAGAAATTTTCCGGGGAATCCGTGTTTCCATCTATTAAAATTATTTTTGTTCCGGCAATGCCGTCTTTTTCTGAACGGTTACCTTTTCATCCAGACAGGTAAAGATGCCGTCTACCTGTTCTTTTTTCATCTTCGGAGTAATAAAGCTCACCACGGGAACCACAATCAGTCCGGCAATCATCGCCAGCGCTCCGGCATTAATTGGAGACTGGATGTATCCTATAAACATATTGGATACCGTGATGCCCACACCGCAGATAAAACTTGCCCACACAGAAATCTTTGTGACGCCTTTCCAGTACAACCCGTACATAAACGGCGCCAGGAACGCTCCGGCAAGAGCTCCCCAGGAAATTCCCATGAGCTGGGCAATAAATGTAGGCGGGTCCA
>CAZSGT010000616.1:0-1539 GCA_964606215.1 uncultured Lachnospiraceae bacterium | reverse complement strand
TTTTATTGTTTTATATAGATACAGGAGTTTATTGGTATATGGAAGTATTTACACATTTATTTTTGTATTAATTAATTATTTCATTAACTTTAATAAATATGAGAAAAACTTAGTCGATAAAATATTAGTAAAATTTCATCTAAAGAAGGTATAGTATGAAAAAAGTAATAGAAAAAAAGAAATGTACAGGTTGTAGTGCATGTGCAAATATTTGTCCTAAAAATGCAATTACTATGATAAAAGATGAAGAAGGATTTCTTCATCCTGAAATTGATCAAGTAAAATGTATTAATTGTGGATTATGTCAAAGAACATGTCCTGTTTTAAACACCAAAACTAATGAAGCAATTAATGAGTGTTATGCTGGATATGCTATAGATAAAGATATTTTGAAGAAATCATCTAGTGGTGGAATATTTTCAATCGTAGCAAACTTTATCTTAAATAAAAATGGAATTGTTATTGGAGCATCACTTGATAATGATTTGAAGTTAAAGCATCTAGCGGTTGAAAAAAGTGCTGATTTAGATAAAATTACTGGATCAAAATATATTCAAAGTGAACTTGGTAATATATTTAAATTTGTCAAAGAAAAAGTTGTTGATAAAAAAATATTATTTGTAGGAACGCCTTGTCAAATTGCAGGTTTAAAAGCCTTCTTAAAAAAGGATTTTGAAAATTTAATATGTATTGATGTTGTATGTCATGGCGTACCTAGCGCAAATCTATTTCATAAGTATATAGATGAATTAGAACAACAAGAAAATGAAAAAGTTGATATGATTGATTTTAGAGATAAGAGTACTGGATGGAGTACATATTCCACAAGTATATATTATAAGACAAAGAAAATTTCACATAATCATAATGAAGATCAATATATGAAATTATTTTTATCGGATGTCGCTCTAAGAGAGTGTTGTTATAATTGTAATTTCAAATTAGGAAATAAATATTCGGATATCACTTTAGGAGATTTCTGGGGAATAACTGAAAATTATCCTGAAATGTATAATAAAGATGGAGTTTCGGGAATCATAATTAATACAGATAAAGGTCGAATTATTTTTGATACAATAAAGGCGTCATTACAATATAAGGAATGTAATATCAAAGAGATTTTAGATGGTAATCCATCATTAAAAGTTTCATCAAATAGACCACAAAATCGTGACTTATTTTTTAAAGAATTAGATACTACACCAATCTCTTTATTGTGTAAAAAATATTCAAAAAAAGAGTATTTAGTAAAGAAAATATTGCGAAAAATAAAAAGAATGCTAAAGTAAAAAAATCAACTTAATTGTTGATTTTTTTTGAGTAGTATATCAATTAGTTAATTTGGAATTATATATATTATATGATATAATAATGCATATTTAAGGGGTGAATTCATGAAAGATAAATTGAGTATTATTAAATTATTAGTGATTGGAGTAATAACAATGATTACAATATTTCTAGTTAAAAATATAATGGTTCTAGACTAAATACCAGGAAAATATCTTATTCCGATTATTGTAATTGTAGTTTTCGTTA
>CAZSGT010000615.1:0-1539 GCA_964606215.1 uncultured Lachnospiraceae bacterium | reverse complement strand
AGCGTTAAAGCGGGTAGGTCTGAACCCGGAGGACAAGAGAACTTACCGGAAATATTCCCTGGGAATGAAACAAAAGCTGGGAATTGCCAATGCAATTATGGGGGAGCCGGACATTATTATTCTGGATGAGCCCATCAATGCCCTGGACGAGGAAAGCGTTGCAGGCATCAAAGCTGAGCTGCTGGAGTTAAAAAGGAAGGATAAAATCATTATTGTTGCCTGTCATGACAGAGAAGAACTGGAGTATCTTTCAGATATTGTATATATAATGAAGGAAGGCAGGATTATTGGTGAGGAGGAAGTGCATGGTGAAAACGTGGAAACTGTGGAAGCGTGATTGGAAGCTGGGAATAGCAAAACGCTGGTATATCCTGTTATTCTCGCCAATTGTCATGTTTGCCCTGACCTATGGGTGTTCAAATCTGATAAATAATATGCTGCAGTATGATTATATGTTTTCAAAGGGAACCATTATGGATTATTATTTGTATGATATGCAGGGACTGTATGTATATCATTTTGATCCCAAGGAGAGTTTTCTGGTTCCCATGTACTGGTTTGTATTTCAAATTGGCGTGTCTTATTTTATTGCCTACTATGCACAAAAGGATTTGGTGGAAAACGGAAGAGCGCTGTATATAGCATCAAGGGATAGAATGGCGTGGTGGAACAGCAAATGCCTTTGGTGTGTCTGCTCTGTGTTGATTTATTTTATAGTGAGCATATTGTCCATCGTGGGTACAGCCATGGCATTTGGTGCGGAATGCTCCTTACAGATGACGCCGGAGTTTGCGTTTAGTCAGCTAAAAGCAACTCTGGAGTATGTATCTTTTGGAGAAGTGGTTTTTATTGCGGTAATATTGCCGTTTATAGTAACGGTAGCATTATGTCTGTTGCAACTGTTATTTAGTTTTCTTCTCTCGCCGGTAGTAAGCTTTGCGCTGATGTCTGCGCAGTATATTCTTGCTGCCTACTATACGGCGTGGTATTTGCCCGGCAGTTTTACCATGTGGATGCGTAGTTCCTATGTAGATGAGGAGGGGCTGCATCCGCTGAGCGGCTGTATCATAGCTGTTGTTATGATGGTTGCAGTATATATTTCGGGTAGACAGTACTTTGCAAAGAAAGATATTTTCTAGGTTTTTTGAAAAAATTAATTTGCTTAAAATATGTAAGTATAGGTTAGTTTAATCTGTTATAAGGTGTTTGATGGATACAAAAATCCCCGCCTCCGGTTTTCCGGGAGACGGGGATTTGATTATGGACTTTAGTGTGTTGACTACGAGTGAAGTTTCTCAGAAGAGAAACGGAACCGTAGGAAACAAAAAACCCCCTGCTATGCGGGGGGAGACAATTTGTTATACAAAAAATCACCTTTCCATTACAATAGAGTTGTTCAGGCACTATTGCAGGAAAGGAAAGGTGATTTAATGGCGAATAAGAATTATGATTTAGCACATACCAAATGGATGTGCAAGTACCACATCGTATTCACTCCTAAGTATAGAAGAAAAATAATATATAATCAATTAAAAAATG
>CAZSGT010000614.1:0-1545 GCA_964606215.1 uncultured Lachnospiraceae bacterium | reverse complement strand
GTTTCTTCTGTGACCGATCATCTTCTGAAGTCCGCGGCGGCTGTGGAAGTCATTTTTGTTTGCTTTCAGGTGCTCCGTCAGATTGGAAATGCGGTTGGTGAGAATTGCGATCTGAACCTCGGGAGAACCGGTGTCTCCTTCGTGCGTTGCGTACTGCTCAATGATGGCTTGCTTTTCGTCTTTCAACATGGTTTTACTTCACCTTTCTGAAAATATTTGCGTTTGACACAGCAACCGGTGGGTGAAGAACCGCCGGATTTCCTCCGCAGTCTTGATCCGGAAACCGTGTGAACGCTATTCATTCTTTATTATACCACGCTTTTCCCTTTTTGTAAATACTTTTTTTGAAATTTTTTGAAAAAATAGGGGGAAGACCTTGGGGAGGAGGAAAACTTCTTGAAAGAAGCTTTTCCTCCTCCCCAAACCCCAACACCTTTCAAGAACTTTCCCGCACGCATCTCCCGTTGGGGGATGTGTGCGGGAAAGTGTTTTTTTCGGGAGTGGGGTTATGCTGGGAAAAGTAGAAGGCAGGGGGCGGAGGTGTTATTGGAGAAACCGATAGTTGGAGCAGTGATCAAATAAACGATTATTTTTCTTTTACATCTTTCTGTTGCATTTCTTGTAACTGTTGATTCATTTTTTTGATTTTTTCTTTGATGGAAAAGTATATCGAACACCACATGATGACATACACCAGGATGAATCCGCCAATGTAGCCCAGTGCACCGGAGAGATGGTGCGGTAGCCAATTCATCATGTAGCCTACTCCGAAAAACGGGATAGCGATCACGGCTAAATGTACCAATGTCTGCTTTAACAGACTCCATTTCTCGATCTCCCAAATGACGGACGATCCTCCGCATACTGCTCCGACAAACAGGGAACAGATCATCTGTACGATCACGGCGGTTGTTTCGTTTCCGCACAGGCTGATCAGCTCGTGCGGCGCAGGGAAATATTCCCCGTGTCCCAGACAAAGCGAAAAGATGACAGTAATGATCAGGCTGATCGTTACGCCGATAGGCGCACCCAAAAAACTGCGAAACATGACTTTCTTTTTCATAGTATCACCTCATATACCCAAAGTTTTCTTGATTTTTGTGACGTACCGCCTTGAAACGAAGCTCACATTTCCATTTGAAAGCGATACGCATATCGTGCCGGCTGTGCTTAAATCGAATTTCTTTGCTTTTTTGATATTGATAATCTCCGAATTGGAGATCCGCACAAAGCCGTTTCCGTTCAATCTTTTTTCTGCTTCATACAAACGCAGGGTGGCGTCCAGGATGCCCGTCCGGGCCCCCTTGAGGAAGAAGTAGGCCGCCATGGCCGAGCCGGAGGTCTCGGGGTAGTTGCCCTCCCGGCCGGGCTGGTCGGGGACCTGCCAGAGCATGCCCACCTTCTCGTCCACGTATCTGCAGAGACTGCCCGCCAGCTCCCGGGCAAGGCCGGTGAGCTCGTCCACCATGGCCTGGTCGCCCTCGATCTGGCTGGTCACGTCGATGAGGGCGGCGGAGAACCAGCCCAGGGAGCGAAGCCAGGGGT
>CAZSGT010000613.1:0-1551 GCA_964606215.1 uncultured Lachnospiraceae bacterium | reverse complement strand
CCCCCGCGCGAAATGAAAGGGATAATGAGCGAGGGTATGATAGTCTGTGCGGAAGCGCCCGACGGCACGCTTTCACTCGTCAGCCCCGAAAAGGATATTCCCGACGGGAGCCTGTTATCTTGAAATATATCGACGTTCACTGTCATCTTGACGGAAGGCATTTTGAAAACTCGGACGCGCTTTTTGAAAGCTTGCACGCCTGCGGGGTTGAAAAAGTAATAACCTGCGGCGTCGATTTACCCACGGGTATCGCCGTTAAAGAGATAGCCGAAAAGTACGAAGGCTGCTATTTTACGGCGGGTTTTCACCCCACCGAGCTGAGAGATTATAAAGAAAGCGATTTGGAAGCTATTGCCGAGCTTGCAAAACACCCCAAGTGCGTTGCAATAGGTGAAATAGGGCTTGATTATCACTATCCCGATACGGACAAGCCGTTGCAAAGGCAGGTTTTTGAAAAACAGCTTATACTTGCAAACAAGCTGAATATGCCCGTCGAGATACATTCCCGCAACAGCGCGGAAGATATGTATGAAATTTTAAGGGCAAACCGCGGACTTCTGAATAACGGCTTTTTACTTCACTGTTATTCCCATTCCGTCGACCTTGCGGTAGAGCTTCAGAAGTCGGGCGCATATTTCTCGTTCGGCGGAACAAGCACGTATCCGGGCAGTAAAAAAGCGAGAAGGGCGATTGCTACTTTAAAGGCGGAACGGCTTTTAACGGAAACGGACAGCCCGTATATGCCGCCCGTTTCAAGGGCGGGGCAGTTCCCGAACACACCCGAAAGCATTCCCGAAATACTTTCAAACTTCGCTTCATTGCAGAACGTAAGCGAAGAGCGGATGAGCGAACTCGTTTGGCAAAACGCCCACACGCTGTTTAAAAAACTAAATAAATAAAAAAATATCGATAAAATTTTATCGAATTCGCTTGACAACCGTAAACCTGTATGTTAATATATACATGTAAATAAGATAAGTTCCGTAAAGGAACGGAGGGAGTAATTTGCGTTTACCGCGGCAAAGCGGAAAACGTAACTCACCCGTCAGTACGGCGGTTAATACCGCTCGGGTAGTTTTAAAGAATGAGACTCACACTTGCGCAATAAGGCGCGGTGCGGGTCTCTTTTAATTTTCTTCGTTTCAATACGGCTTGTCGGAAGTTACGCAAATATAAAAAGAGAGGTGTTTAAAATGATTTACAGGTTCGTTACAATTTTTGCGTTTTTTGCGTTGATGGCTGCGGGTGCGGTTTTAATCGTTCTCAACGTTTTGCGCCGTCACAGCAAAGGCAGGGCGCTTGTCCACGTTTCAATTCCCGCAAGTATGATTGCCGTCGGGTTGCTGCTCCTCATATTAATCCCCGGTTCGTTTCACACCGTTGAAGCGGGTACGGTTGCGGTAGTAAAGGAAATGGGCGTCATAGCGGAAGTGGAAAGCCCCGGCACGTATTTCGATTTCTGGCTTACCCGCAAGTATGAAAATTACGACTCGAAGCCTTCTTCTCCGGCTTGATAAATCTGCCGGGCTTATTCTTCAGCGCTTCTTCCTC
>CAZSGT010000612.1:0-1552 GCA_964606215.1 uncultured Lachnospiraceae bacterium | reverse complement strand
TGTACAGCATACTCAAAGTCAAATTTACTTTTTACGCGGATGACGGCTCGAACATTTCGGCGACGGTTATCGGCGAGGGTATGGACAGCGCAGACAAGGCGAGCAACAAGGCAATGAGCGTAGCATTCAAGTATGCTTGCTTCCAAGTCTTTTGTATACCCACAGAGGAAATGGTCGACCCGGACAGCGAGAACCCACCCCCGAGCCGCAAGCCGATTAAACAAGCTTATGATAATAGTCCGCCGCAATCAGATAGTCATACTCCCGAACCGCCTAAATCCGATAGCATGCGTCGTAAGCAAATCGCGTACTTAATCAAGGGCACAAAGTATACAGTGGAGACCGCGGATAAGCTCGCGGCGAAGTATTACAACGTAGCTACGATCGACGATCTTACCCAATCGCAGTTCAACGATCTGTACGATCGATTTGAGCAAACGATCAAGGAGGGAAAGGGAGACGGCAATGGCTGACGCGCTTGGAACGATAGAATGCACAATAGAGAACTGCTTGACCGACCGCGACGGCTCGCTCGTAATGGCTTTACGAGCACACAGCCGCGAAAAGCGAACGGTCGAGCAAATTCTCGACGAAGTGCTTTCGGGGCGTACAGACCCCAAAAAACGGCTTATAGCGCGGTTTGAGTGGTTCAAGGAAAAGCGAAGCAAGGACGCGAATGCGTACTTCCACGTGCTCGCTACGGCAATAGCGAAAGCAACGCGGCAGAGCTTAACGGAAGTCAAGCGGCAACTCGTATTCGACTATGGAACACTGCTCGGAGTAATAGCCTTAGAGAGCGATATGCGACCCGAGAAAGCGGGTGTCGAGTACGCCAAGGCTATCAACGACTTCGTATCACCGAAAGGCAAAATCGGCATGAGTTCGAGCGACCTCGCAAACCATTTGACATATAACTCCGCAAAGACAGCGACAGAAGTCCGTGCCGAACAAGACACGACGGAAACATCTGTCAACAATAAGCGCGCACTCGCGAATGTGGCTATAAATGCGATGTTCGAGGATGTTGCGCGGTTCTATGGCTTTTCGGATACCGCGGAGATTGAATGGGGAAGAGCGGGCGTTAACTCGTCTACCGAGAACAAAGAGTTACTCGAAGATTACCGCGCCGGCACATTGCCGCTTAATGAATATCTCAAACGTCGGTGGAGTGACCTGTCGGAAGAAGAGATAGACAGTTGGGTCAAGGAAATAACCAAGACCCAAAAAGCAAATGCGTTCGGCAGTGGCGCATTTAACGATAGCAACTATTTCGGGGGCTAAGCCGTGAAACTCGCAGACAGAGGTTTGAACCCGCAAGCGGAAGCTCTCGAAGACGCGCAGACGCTCATACGCTTGGCAGTGCGCGACGGTTGGCTTATGAATGAGTCAAAACCGCTTATAAACGCGCGGGTGCAGAAGATCGTGCGCAACGCGCTCGCGCAAATCAAGATAGCAGAGCTTCGCGCGGCGGCGTATCGCAGTCTCAATGCGTTCGCAGAGAGGCAGTATAACACGTATCTGCGCGAGTTCGGTTTCAGTTCGACACTTTTAC
>CAZSGT010000611.1:0-1553 GCA_964606215.1 uncultured Lachnospiraceae bacterium | reverse complement strand
CTGCATCCTTTGCCTGTTTCCTCTCACAATCTCCGCATGGTCCTGTTGTACACAGGCCGCAGAAATTCAGATACTTCAATACTCTAATTGCTTCCTGTTCTATCATGTTACTCCTCTCTATTGTGTCCAGACAGGCATTCCAGCCTGCATCAAATCTGCCGTTATCGCAGTAATCCGGATGGTTTGCCCTCTCTGGCATCGGTATCAGCGGACACCCGCTCCTTAAAGCGTCAAACGTAGCTGTATAAAAATTTGCCTCTTCATCCTGCACAATGCATTCATTGCTGTCATTGAGCAGCGGACATTTCTGGCAGTTCTCCGGCATCTCCATTACCAATACTGCTTTCATTACACTCCTCCCTCCAGCAGATCGGGATTGTCGAAAATGTTGCCGATAACCTGGCAATCCTGCAAAACCTCGTAAGATTCAGCCATAAGCCTATTTGTCACATAAAATAGTGCTTCTTCTTCGCTCCATTTTACTTCCCCCAAACAATTTTGCTCCCAATATCCCGAATCTGTTGATGTACAATCCTCAAACCCGACAATATCCCCCTCAAAAATCTTCCTGCCGTTCTTGTCAGTCAATCCTGTGTACTGGCAGACGGTTTCGGGATCTACCTTTACCATAACATCAATTCCTGCATAATTGGCATAATAAGGAAAAGTAAAAATACAGGTGCCGTTTTCGTTTTTGAAATAATGTCCCTCTGCCCACTCCCTGTTATCAGTCCGCTTTCCCCTAAATAAAATCTCTCTACTCATATCATCCCTCCAACAAAAACTGCTTTTCCTCCAACCGTTCATAAATCGTCTGTCCATTCACCTCTATATACGGCAGAAAAATTTCCTCAAATCTAACCATCTCAATGTCTAACAACGCCATTTGTGCCTCCACCCAGTCTTTCAGGATCCTCCACGCCACACGTTCCGCCTGATCTCTGGTATCCTTGATCTGTTTCTTCGGATTTTCCCACTTTTCCTTTTTCAGCACTTTCAGACATTCATCCACTTTGACCGGGAGCCTTACCGGAATCTGTTGCATTCCTGTGTCAATCAAGAAAGACAAGCTTGTGACAGATTCACCATCATAATTTTTCATGATGGATTTTGCCTTGTGCCTCATCAGGATATATTCAATCTCCGAAACTGTTTTAAATGCGTCCACCGTTGTTGTGTAATTTAATATTGCCATCTCACTCCTCACTTTCCGGCATTATGCCGCATCTCTCAAAATAAAATGTCACATTATCCCCCATATGCCTCACAATACCAAACCGCGTCGCCACCTGAAAAGGTATACTGTCCCGCATGAGCCGGTGCACTATCCCGGCCAGATATCTACGGTATCCCTCTACATCCAGAGTCGCCTTGTAATGGTTACAGCTGCGGCAGGCCGGGAGCATATTGCTGATATCATCTACGCCCCCAATCTTTAGCGGTTTTGCATGATCCACCTGCATATTCTTATATTCTAGATAGCATCTGCAATAAGCACAGAGACCGTTGCATTTCTTATATCTCTGCTGTCGCTCTGATCTGCTCAGTTTTTT
>CAZSGT010000610.1:0-1561 GCA_964606215.1 uncultured Lachnospiraceae bacterium | reverse complement strand
TGGAGCTCTGGCTGATGTTGCTCAGTATTTCCAGAGGGTTCTTGGAGGTGTACAGTGCCTTCACGGGATCGCTGTAACGGTATTCCACATAGAAATCCACATCGATAAAGTTGAAGTCCGAGGTAATCATCAGAGATTCCTCCTCATTGACCTCATTGTTGCCAGTGTTATAGCCGATAGAAAAGCCTTGGATTGTGGTGTTTACCTTGCGCACCTGCTGGATAAAGGGAATCTTGAAGTGAAGTCCGGGGTCGGTGACAGCCTGCGCCTTGCCGAGAGTGATTAACACGGCCTGTTCCTGCTCCTTGATCTCATAGGTGGAATTTAACAGCAAGATGGCCACGATTACCACTGCCGCCGCAACACTTACAATTTTCCCTATATTGCGTACTTTTACCGGGTCATTCCCGTTTCTGCCGTCCTGTCCGCCTTGGTTGTTACGGTTTCCGTCCATGGTGGTGAAGCCGTTTTTTCTGCTGCCAAAATAACTACCATTCATACACACGTTCCTCCTCTTCCAGTTCCTGCCTGCAGGAATTTGTTCCGCTCTCTTCACTTCAGACCCCTTGTGCACATTTGTCTTCCGTTTTGAGACTGTTTTAAATTTGCTATTGACATTTCTTAGCTGGATTATCCTGTATGCCTTGAAATTTCCGACTTGTGACCATCATACTTGAATTATTGCCAAAAAGCAATAGGAACTGACGCACATTACGGAAGGGTATCGTGCTTGCGCCGTTTATCTGCGGACAGTGGATTTATATCTTGAATGTACATGAGGAGGATGGTACAATGTTGTCACGAAAGAGCATTGTGTCGACTTTTGGTTCCATATGCGCCGGGGCGCACGAGATTATGGCGTAATAAAGCCGCTGAAATTTTTTAAATTTGGAGGACGCATGAAATGAAACGGATTCTTGCTGTTGCTTTTCCCTGCCTGCTGTTGGTTCTTCTTTTAGGCTGCGGGAAAGCGGAGGAAAATGATGGGAATGGCATTGTGCCTATAGAACCGGTGCAGATGGACGATGGTGCAGGAGGTGGTTTTGCGCAGAACGAAGTCGGCGGAGAACCTTCAGGAGACGGTTCCGTACAGGATGGAGATAGCAAGGGGACGGATGCGGAAAAGGGGAATGGAGAAGGCAGTCAGATGCCGCCCCAGTCTACAGGGAGCGAGCCCGGAGCGACAGAGGGGAAGGAGTCCGATGTACCGACAGAGAATGAAACCGACATGCCCACAGAAACCGAATATGGCAGTTATGTGGGGGAATATGACAGCACCGAGCTTGACACGGCCAAGCTTGAGATTAACGAGGAGGCGGATGGGTATCATATCAGGATAGACATTTTCCGTCTGACCACGCTGTACGACTGCATCGGACATGCCGCCGACGGGGGGATTGCTTTCTCCACTATGGAGTGGGGAGAGGAAATCACGGGAACTGTCACGCTGGAAGGAGAGACCGCAACCGTAACCTTCACCGGGGGCTGGAGCGGATATTCTTTCGGGGATTTGGATCAACATCAATATGTAAAGGCATCGGATGTGCCGAAGATGGATGCT
>CAZSGT010000609.1:0-1574 GCA_964606215.1 uncultured Lachnospiraceae bacterium | reverse complement strand
AGCCTGCCAGCTTATTCCCCTGAGCAAGCTCCGCGCGGATGGGAGAACCGGTCAATACCGCCTTATTCTGGGGCAGAAGCTTCAGTGTCTCCGGAAAATTACAGCATATTTTCGTAGCTGCAGAAATACAGAGCCTGTTGGCAAGACCCGGCGTCATGTCGGATTCGTGGATGATACAGGGAATATTCAGGGAAGCAGCCGCCCGCACCACAGGGACACTGACAAAGCCGCCCTTGGAAAAGACTACATCAGGCCGATATGTCTTCAAAAATTTCCTCGCCTCGGAAAAGCCCTTGATAACCCGGAAAGGATCGGTAAAATTCTGAAGATCCAGATACCGGCGGAATTTCCCTGTGGAAATACCCACATAGGGAATATCAAAATCGGAGATCAGTTTTTTCTCAATGCCATCATAAGATCCCATATAGGTGATCCCATATCCGGCATCCTTTAAAGCGGGCAGCAGGGCGATATTGGGCGTAACATGGCCTGCCGTACCGCCGCCTGTTAAGACAATTTTTTTCATATTAATAACCATGCCTTTCCGCAACCTGCGAATTCTTGACAACGAAAAGAGTAAGCTTGTTGGTGTACGTGGCCGCTTTTTAAAGCATACTCTCCAATGCCCGGGCAAGCTGGTCAGGGCAGGAAGTGGACTTGAAGCCGCAACGGATTCCCTTGCATCTTGCGATCACGTCCTCTGGCTTCATGCCTTTCACCAGAGCGCCAATGCCTTTCAAATTACCATTGCAGCCCCCGGTAAAAGTTACGGAATCAATCACACCGTCTTTCATTTCGATCTCAATGAGCTGTGAACAGGTTCCTTCTGTCTTGTATGTCATAAAATCATCTCCTTTGTTTGATATTGTAATAGTTTTGTTCTCATATATTCACGGCCGTTGTCATGTATACTGTAACAGATTTTTACAAAATTTGCAATCTTTTACAGCGTCTTACCGTCAGCAATTGTTACAGTTTACATTGCTGATATTTTGTTCCGGTTCGCCATAAATCAGATACCATTCTCACCGATATAGTTTATGTTTTCAGAGGGAATGTTATTAATAAATCCTATCTCAGTTTCTTCCCGGCGTTTGACAGTGGTAATGGCAATGGGTTCCGCTTTGTTCCTCCAGTGGTCGGGGAAAAAGTATCTGGAGGCTGGCGGGTGAACGGCAATGTCGCTTTTTGTCCGAAACACAAATAATAACTCGATGAAAAAAACTGTGAAAACAGGTATAATTGTTTTATAATGAAACCATACAAAAGTCGATTCCGCAGATAGCGGGTCGGCTTTTTGCGTAAAGGAGCAGAGTCAGAAAAAAGAAAAAGAGGTGTGTCATGTTTCGTGTATTTCAGGAGGAAAAGATTGTAACAGCCTGCATGTTTTCCCTTTTGGCAGTCAGTATATTCCTGAGGGTTGTTCAGGGACTTCTGTATCAGAATATGATAAAGGAGTCGGATAATATGGCTTCCACGGAAAATAAAATGCTAAAGCAGTGTAAATTAAAGTTTGCCAACTGCTATCAGATGAGCAACGGCGTGGCAAATATCCCGGTGTTCGTGGACAAGTT
>CAZSGT010000608.1:0-1575 GCA_964606215.1 uncultured Lachnospiraceae bacterium | reverse complement strand
GGTAAAGCCGGAGATGAAACCGGATTCGGATGCCGGTGGGACTCCGGGAAAGAAAAAACGACAGAAGCTGTGGATAAAGATTATATCTATTTGTTTGATTCTGGCGGGGATTGTGGTGATTGGATATCCCATTGTTACCAGCTTGTACAATAAATATATGCAAAAGCAGTTGAAAGAGGAATTTTACAGGCTGGTGGAGGCGAATAAGAACAAGGAACCGAAGGAAACCGTGGAATTAAAAAATGACTTAAACATTGACGATGATAGTACATTGAATCACGGGATTGATGTAGATAAGATTTTGGAAGAGGATAAAAATGCCAAATCCGATGAAAAAAATCCTGCCGCAGATAAAAATGAGCAGGAGGTAAAAAGCGCCCAGGTAGTAGAGGAGCAGCTGGGCACCCAGAATATTATCGGGCTGATTACCATTGAGAGCCTGGGTATTGAATATGTGATTGTGGAGGGAACGGACTCCGCCAATATCAATGCGGCGGTGGGACATCTTTCCAAGACAAAACCTCTGGGACAGAAAGGCAACTGCGCGATTGCCGGGCACCGGGGAGGGCGGTATGGGGAGTTTTTTATGAACTTAAACCAGCTTCCCAATGGCGCAAATATCATTGTGAAGGATTTGAGCGGAAATGTATACACGTATGCTTCCTATGAGAAAAAGACCATTAAACCCAACGAGACAGAAGTCATTGAAGATATCAAAGATGAGAGCACGCTGACACTCATATCCTGCGAGGACCATGGAACGAAACGTATTATCGTTCATGCTAAGCTGGTGAGTCAGACAAAAGACTAGCGGAATTTAAAAGCTTGATATTAATTGGCTTAAAGATTGCAAGAGATTATAGCTGTACGATGCTGGGGGTGCGTTCGCCCGGCTATGGTAGTGGTAGTGCGGCGGATGCCTATGGCTACGGCTACGGCTACTACTTTGGCGATGATGTCGACTATGATTATTATGCGGTTCGGCCCGCTTGGCGTCTGGCTCTTTCCTCCTCTGCTCCTCTGTCCTATGCAGGGATGGTATGTAGTGACGGCACAGTCGCCGATGTAGACGGATATATTTTGACGCCTACGCCAACAAGTTCTCCCACCGCCACATCCATCAACAAACTAAAAGTTCCAAAGAAAAAGAAGGCAAAATATAAAAAAATGTTTAAGGGGAAGGGAAATAAAAAGTTACAGATAAAATGAGTGGAAAACAACTTCCCCCTGCCATTCTATGTGAATCATGAAGCGGCAGGGGGATGAAACCATTTTGCTCGAAAGTATTTGCAAAAAACAACTCTCTGTGGTAAAATTTAGCTAAAGCATGAACTTTCTAAAAAACATTCTAAATATAAAACGTTGCGTTATAGAGCATATCAACGTTATTTTTCTCAGTACATCAAGGAATTTCAGAAACTTCAGTGCTTTACAATCATTTATGTAATAAAGCAGTGAGGGAAGAATTTCAGATGTTATAGGGAAAATGCCTCCTGCGGATACAAAGGAGGTAATATGAACGATACAAAAGCGGTTTTGGAAGCGGCAGGAACGAAGTGGAATTTCCTGAAGTTT
>CAZSGT010000607.1:0-1577 GCA_964606215.1 uncultured Lachnospiraceae bacterium | reverse complement strand
GGCGGATAAATTGAGAACGCTGGAAGTAGGTACGTATTTCCTCGTAGGACAGGTGGCCGCTAGCGATACTTATTCCGGTATTAACGGCGCCGGGTTTATTCCCCACCTTGTGGGCAACGCTTTCTACGTCGACGCTCCCGCAGGTTCGTGGAAAACTCCTCCTACGATAGTTCCCTGGACGTGGCAGTGCTTCGACAGAGAAGTAAATACCATAACCTGTGTTCCCGCGGAAAAACCGCAGAACTATGAAGAGATTACTTATGGCGTATACACTTTGCCCAACTATAACGACGGGTTTGCCGTTAAGGGACTTGAAAGCTTTACCACAGTGGGCGGTTCCAACGTAGACGGCATGGTGGATACCGAAACAGCCAAAAAGCTTGCGGAGCTGCCTGCAGGTACATATTATTTAAGGGTTCACGTAAGTTACGAAAATTCCGAACACAATATGGACACGTTTGTGTCTTTCAAAGTCTTGCAGATACAGATCTACTGGAAGCAGACCCCCCAACTTGTAGAGTGGACGTGGAACGAATACGACCGCGCAGTTAATACTATTACGGCAATTCCCAATTTTGCGGAAGAGGGCGCTGCGGTTACCTTCGGCGTATACACCACTGCGGAATGTCATCAAACCAACGCTGTAGAGTATCTTGCTTCTTTTACCGAAGTGGGATCGATGCAGGTCAGTGCGCTTGCTTCGCTTGACGTGGGTACGTATTGGCTTAAAGCAAGCTTACCCGCAACCACCGATTATTCGCAGCTTGAAACGGTAATATCGTTTACCGTAAGACAAAATGAAAACGCCTGGACTACTTCGCCCTATGTGTTGGGCTGGAATTACGGCTCTTACGACGGTCAGATAAACAAGCTTTTTGCGGAAGCAAAATTCGGAACCCCCGTGTTCTCGGTTCACAGCGGCTCCGAAGGTGACGATGCAAGTCAGCATTCGTTAGAATTTTCACAGGCTTACGAGGGCGATAATACCAAATTCGTTCTTTCAGACGGACTTGTTCCCGAATACGTAAAACAAAAATTGCAGGCGTTAGAAGTAGGTAGCTATTACCTTATTGTATCCTGCGAAGGTTCTTCAAACTACTCCGGTTTAGACGTACAGTCAGTTCCGTTTGTGGTGCATGGAGCCGAAAACTTCTGGGTAACCGCCCCGGGCATGGAAAGTTGGCGCGAAGGCAATTTCGATGAAAGGGTAAACACAATTGCGGGTACTGCAAAGTTCGGAAGCGTGACTTTCGGCATATATAATAATGTCAGCCAGCTTTTATACATTATCCGTACGGAAGGCGGCAAGGTCGTTTCGGTTGCGGATGCAAACGGTCAGACGGTTGAACTTAACGCGCTTAACGGCCTTAAGGTAGGTTCGTACACAATAAGGGCGCAAGTAGAAGGCACGGGTAACTATTCCTCACTTTCCACAACGGCCGCATTTGCTGTGTTTGAAGACTCCGTAGGACTTACGGGCGTAATTACCGCCGCTATAATTTTTGCGGTGCTTGACGTCTTTGCTGCGGCAATATGTATTACGTTGCTTATATTAAGGCGCAGAAGGGTTGAGGAGC
>CAZSGT010000606.1:0-1580 GCA_964606215.1 uncultured Lachnospiraceae bacterium | reverse complement strand
CCGCCCCTATCGTAAGCCCCAAAATCTTGTCTGAGTCCTCCGATTTGGCCGTCAGGAGGATAATCGGCACATTGCTTTTTTCGCGGATTTTGACCATTGCCTCCACACCGTCCATCTCGGGCATCATGATATCCATCAATACCAGATGAATCTCCTCCCGGCACACGACCTTCAGAGCCTCCCTTCCGTCAAAGGCTTCGAACAGCCTATAGTTGGCGTCATTCAGGTAAATTTTCAAAGCGTTCACAATGTCTTTGTCATCGTCGCAAATCAAAATGTTATACATACCCGCACCTTTCTTCGCTGATTCAATTCAGTCTCCGCGCTGCAAAGCAGTTGGCCATACCGCTCTTTTATCCCGGACACATGCCGTCAACATACGGCATTGGCGTACAACGCCGCCAGCCGTCCTTATGTCTTGGCTTTACAGACTTATCCCGTAAAAGCCGCAAAGCAATTTACGGGCGGCGCCTTGACCAAATTATGAAAATCATGATCCTCATAGCTTGATTCTATCAAAATAACTTTTAATAAAAAACATGGGAATTGTTTAAGAATTGTTTAAGATTGGTCATCCTTTTTCCTAAAGGATTTCTGTTTCAGTTCTTCCAAAGCCTCTTTAAACCTCACGGATGTCATGGTAGGGTTGGAACGAACCAGACTCCGCAGGAAGAAATCCTTCAGCCTGCCCAGACGGTTTCTGTCCGCCAAATTGACGGCATACTTAGTTTTCAGCTCAATAAACTCCTCTTTCAAGTTCACCAGAGTCTCTGAAGGCTTCGTCATTACCATGTTCTTGATTGTGTCAAATTTTCCCTCAATTCCCGCCTTCAAATCCTCCATACGCACAGCCATGCCTTCCGCCAGTTCCTCTTTGACCATGTTCACGCTGTCCACAAAAGCCGCCTTCCGATTCCCCACTCCCTGGTTCATCATTGCGATAATCGCATCCAGCCGCCTCTGGATACGCAACATTTCCTCCTTTGCCTGCTCCATCTTGACCAGTACATTGCGCAAATCAATGGCCGCCTTGAAGCAAAGAGCGAAATCGGCGAAAATGAAAACGGTGAGGGTACAAGTCACGGCCGTCAGCGTACTGTATGGTATGGACAAAACCAGCCTCTCCACGGGAACATGGACAATTTCCGTCATCAGTATGGTCAAAAGCCCCCAAGAAAGGGTTGTCCTCAGGCAGATATGCCCCTGAAAATTAAATTTACTTTTAGAATAATCCCAATAGCGAACCTTAAACAGGGCTTCCATGGTCACGCCGGTCACATATTCCAACACCGTCGCACCCACACAGCCCGCCGCATATGTCAAGAAAATATCATCCTGAAAGGGCATGGACACCACCAACATCATGATGGCTCCGCTTCCATAGAGAGGCAGGAACGGCCCACGCATAAAGCCCCTGTTCGTCAGTTTCCTGGTTCTGATGGAAACATTGGCGGATTCGATACACCACCCGGCGAAGCAATAAAAATAAAAAAAGAACAGCCATTGTATGATTGAATAGGAATACATAAAGCACCTCTGTCGTTCAATTATTTGTATACTGCCGCATCTACGGCAAGCTT
>CAZSGT010000605.1:0-1588 GCA_964606215.1 uncultured Lachnospiraceae bacterium | reverse complement strand
TATGAATCTGCCCGTACTTCGAAACGGCAAAAGAAAGAAGAAAAATATCAAATACAGGCAGATGATGCACAGGCAAGAATTAACAAGCTGCAATCCCAGGCGGCCAATGGAAGCGATGACTATGGGACGCAAAATAAGTATCTGGCAAAACAATCAAAATGGATTAAGAAAAATTATGACATGCAAATTAAAATCGCCAAATTAAACGGCGACACGGTACTGGCCGCAGAGTTACAAGCACAAAAAGCTGAAGAACTGGCACAGCTGGAAAAACAGAAATTTGACAACATCAAGACAGATTATGACAACCAACTAAGCATACTTCAAGCCAATCTTGACTATCTGTCTGCACAGCAAAATCTAATTGAAGCAAAAGGCGAGGTCGTCACTTCCAAATACTACAAAGAGCAGGCGTCAAACGCTGCCAGCCGTAAAAAAAGGCTGGAAGATGAGAAAAAAGCCATGCTGGAACAGGTGAAAACCATACAGAAAGGCACTCAGGAATGGTACAATGCACAGGCTGCAATCAAGGAAGTGGATACTGAAATTGTTAACTGCAATACAGACATTATCGAGATGAATAATCGCGTTTTAGAACTTTCAGACTCCATTCGTGAAAAACTCTATGCTGGTATTGAGGCAACTACAACGGAACTAAATTTAATGGCTGGTCTGATGGACAACCGGGATATGTTTCAAAAGGACTCTACGGAATTGTCGGAAGCTGGTTTAGCCAAACTTGGTAGTTCTGCAATCGCTTATGAAAATTCAATCAATCAGAAAGAAATTGCTCAGAAAAACCGGGAAATTTATACAGATATTGTAGAAAATTACGATAAACGGAAAGACAAAGACGGTAAAGTTACATTTATTGATGCGAACGGAATGGAAGTCACTATAAATTCTCTGGCACAGGCAAGGGAAGAGCTGGCAAAAGCCACAGAAGAAGACCAGCTATATACAAAACAGGTATATGATTATGCCAATCAGATGATAGATTTCCAAATTTCAAAACTGGAACAGGAACTGAGCCTTGTCAAGAAGCTTACCGATGACAAGAAAAAACAGTTAAGTGCAGAAAAGAATTTACATGACTATCAGAAAAACATTACAAAGCAGACGCAGAATATTGATTCTTTGCAAAAACGAATCGCTGCGCTATCTGGTGATGACTCAGAAGAAGGCAGAGCAAGAATCCAAAAGCTGCAAAAAGAACTGGATGACGCCAGGGAGGAACTATCCGAAACGGAATATGAAAAATATATATCCGACCAACAGGAAATGCTGGATAATTTATATTCGGAATATGAAAGTACTATTGAGGATTTAAAAAGTGATGTAGACACTCTGTTAAACACAGCAATTAACGACGCTAACGAAAACTTTGGTGATATCAAAAAAATTCTTACAGATATTGCACAAGGGGCGGGCTACAAATTATCGGATGATGTGAAAAAGATTTTGGCTTCGGACTCTGCAGAGCAGGGAGCCGACCAGGCAGCAGCCAGTGTAACGAAAACCGTAACAGACGAGAACAAAGATAAAACACCACCTGCGGACACAAACACACCGCCTGCAGAATCCTCTC
>CAZSGT010000604.1:0-1592 GCA_964606215.1 uncultured Lachnospiraceae bacterium | reverse complement strand
AGGACAGGTTTTAAATGCTCTAAAATTGTTCTTTTTTGCCACTTATTGGTTAAAAAATTGAAAACAAAAACGAATCATCTTTTTTACAAACTTAACAATTAGTAATTTTGCGTGATTGATTGTGTCGGTCGATAGGTTGCAATTGGCCGTTTATGATTAAAAAATCTACATCAGCAGGTGTGGATAATGGTATGTATTCAATACAATATAAGAGATATTTAAAGTAAAAAAGATGAAAATGAAGTTAAAGCAAGCAACCGCGGCCGCCCTGGCCGTTACCGCCGCTATCACAATCACTTCGTGTGGCGGACAACAGCAGCAACAACAGCAGTATCAGGCCCAGGCTCCGGCTATAGCCACACAGGCCGTTGCAAAAGGCTCGACAGACCTGAACAACACTTATCCAGCTACCATCAAGGGTAAGACCGACATCGAGATTCGCCCGCAGGTATCGGGATTCATCACTAAAGTACATGTCGATGAGGGTCAGCCCGTGCGCAAGGGCCAGTTGCTGTTTACTATCGATCAGGTTCAGTATCAGGCTGCCGTTGATCAGGCTCAGGCTCAGGTAAACTCGGCAACTACAGCCGTGCAGACAGCTCAGCTTACTGCCGACTCTAAACAGCATCTCTTTGAACGTAATATAATAAGCGAATATGAGAACCAGCTGGCCAAGAACTCTCTCGCTCAGGCAAAGGCACAGCTCGCTACAGCTCAGGCCGCATTGATCTCGGCTCGTAAGAATCTTGCGTACACCGAGGTTACTGCTCCCAGCAACGGTGTTGTAGGTTCTATACCTAACCGTGAGGGCTCGCTCGCATCGCCCTCGATGGTACAACCCCTCACTACTGTGAGTGACAACAACGAGGTTTATGCTTATTTTGCTCTTAACGAGAAAGATATTCTCACACTCACCAACAATGGCGAGTATTCGCTCAATCAGCGCATCGCCCAGATGCCGGAGGTGACTCTGCGACTGGCCGACGGTACCATCTATCCTGCCAAGGGTAAGGTCGCTACCGTGTCGGGCGTTATCGATAAGTCGACCGGTACTGCTACCGTGCGCGCCCTGTTCCCCAACAGCAACGGTATGTTGCGTAGCGGTTCGACAGGTCAAATTCTTATTCCCACAGTCGAAGATGAGGTTCTCATGATACCCCAGCGTGCTACATTTGAGATACAGGACCGCCGTTTCGTGTTTGTCGTGAACGACAGCAATAAAGTAGTATCGACCCCCATCACAGTTGCACCACAGAGCGATGGCCAGAACTTTGTAGTTACCTCAGGTCTTACCGAGGGTCAGCGCATCGCAGTCGAGGGTGTTGGCAGCACCCTGCGCGAGGGTATGACCATACAGCCTGTCGATGCTGCCGCCAAGGCTGCCCAGCAGGCACAGGCTGCCGCAGCACAGCAGCAGGCACAGTAAACATGATTCAAACATGTTACTGTCCTAACCAATCATAATGTATCACTGTTACAAGATATAAATCAATGAAATTAGATACGTTTATTAATCGCCCGGTGTTATCGACCGTAATATCGATATTCATCGTGCTGCTCGGTCTCATTGGCCTTGCATCGCTGCCTATCAC
>CAZSGT010000603.1:0-1592 GCA_964606215.1 uncultured Lachnospiraceae bacterium | reverse complement strand
TGAAGGAAGTAAAAAAATGACTCCAAAAAGCATTTATATGAGAATATCGATATGGTAAAATCGCAGATTATATGGTAAAATTGTATTATATTTTAAAAGGGGAGGATATATTTTTATGCAGAAAGATGATCCCATGCAGGCAGGTCAATATATTTGTATGAAGGATTTCAGCGAAACCTCTATGGAAATAACCCTGGTACATGCAGGGAAGGAATACTGCAAACCCTATCACGGAGTCTCGGCTTCCCGGGATGAATATATTATCCATTTTATTTTATCAGGCAACGGATTTTATTCGGCAAATGGCAATACCTGGTCTATCGGTTCCGGCCAGATGTTCCTGGTCTATCCCAATGAACCTGTGGTTTACTGTGCAGATACCAACAACCCGTGGTCTTATATATGGATTGGCTTCAAAGGGATTCGGGTTGATACCATATTGAAGAACTGCGGTTTCTCCAAAAACAATTTAGTCCTTCCTTCCCCCCCTGACTCCAATGAATACCTGGACTGCTTTGATGATTTATTTGACCACAGAGACACAGGCTTTTCCGAGGATCTTTATCGTGAATCCATTGTCCTTAAGCTGTTTTCCATTCTTGCCGGACATCATGCCAGACTCTCCCTTAAAACCGGTCAGGACCAGACCGGCTATAGCGATAATGTTTATGTAAATCTCGCCATTGATTACATTGGCAGAATGTATATGCAGGGAATTGGAGTATCTGATGTCGCCGACAGTATCGGTATTACCCGTTCCCATCTGAATCATGTATTTCAAAAAGAACTTAATATTTCCATCCAGAATTTCCTGATAGATTTTCGTATGCATAAAGCTGCCAATCTCCTTGTCAGTACCACCCTGTCCATTAAAGAGATATCAAACCGGGTGGGATATAATGACCAGCTTGTGTTTTCCAAAGCTTTTAAGAAAAAATTCGAAATGAGTCCAAAAAGTTACCGGACTTACCAGAACAGAGATGGAACAAGAAACGAATAGTGAAATGCCCGACACAAAAAGGACTGCATGTGCAGCCCTCTTTCTGTTTGAATATATACGTTCTACAATTCTGTCATTTAAAATAATAATCTTTTGCTCATCTGCAATATTCTCCGCTGCACTTTAAAATTTATCCGCCAACGCTTCCGCCTGCCTGCATCCATCTGTCTTTTCAATATCACCTACATTCAAAACTCCCGGAACCAGAACCTCGCCAACCATTTTCCATTTTAACAGTGCGGCTGAACGCTCAATGGGAACACGAACCCCGTCCATAACAGACATATCATCCTCTTCACAGCAGGTAATCAGCGCACATTCCTTTCCTGCCACATCCTTGCCCGCAACACAGAAAGAAAACAGTTTATCGATCACACCTTTCACCTGTGCCGGGATGGAGTACCAGTAGACAGGCATGGTAAAGACTACTGCATCCGCCTCCAGAATGTCCGGGGCAATTTCATTGAAATCATCGTCAAAGGAACATGCTTTGCCGCTCTTATAACAGGTTTCGCATGCATGACACCCTCCCACCTTCTTCATGGCGGCATCAAAGCGGACCACTGTATGTCCCTTGCCTTCTGCTGCCTTG
>CAZSGT010000602.1:457-1598 GCA_964606215.1 uncultured Lachnospiraceae bacterium | reverse complement strand
GAGCTGCTGGGTGATGGTGCTTCCGCCCTCCACAAAGGAACCCGCCTTTACATCTATCCATAAAGCACGACAGACAGCGATGGGATCAATTCCAAAATGCCATCGAAACCGGTGATCCTCCACAGCCAGAGTGGCATCAATATAGAATTGCGGCAGTTCAGAATAGGCTGTAAAATGCTCCAAATTCCTGACATCCTCGACTCTTTCTGACAGGGATTTTTCGTGAACCGCCTTCCAGTACATCCCAATCCCTTTCATACAGAACAAAGTCCCGGCTCCCAGGTACAACACAAAAAAGAGAATTAACAGACCCAATATCAGATTATTTTTCATATGATGACTCTTCTTTTTCTTCTTTCGCATGCTAACTCCTGTCTGCCCGCCTTTAGGGGCCCTTTCATCAGAATGAGTCCAGTTTCTTGACCATTTCATCCGTCAACAGCCAAATCATGTCAATCAGGACAAACAGTACACAAAAAGGAACCATCAAAGTACACAATAGGGTTCCATTGATGATAATAAAACTGTTTTTAATAAAATTACGGCATCTGCTTTTATTTGTCCTGTTTTTCATATAAACCCTCTGCCTGTGGGGAACATGTGCAATATTACTTCCCTGTGATTATCCTTTGATATGTATTTCTGGCAGTCCAACCTGCTTATACTCATATAATAAACTACCAAACTTACATTTCCGTGACATCTGGCTTACATTTACATGACTTTTTGATGAGATATCTGTCACTTTATAAGCATGAAAAGAGAGGCTGGTCTCTGTTTTTGCAAAAAAATAACCACCTTGATGCATACGCCGCATCGCAGGTGGCTGTTCTGGGTTTATGGTTGCTATTTAGTAATTGGCCTGTCTCTTATCCCCATATGGCATCCCCCTCTCTTTCGGTTTTACAGGCAAAATAAAGGCTTCTCCTCCAGATCCTCCTGGTCTATACCTTTTTCAATCAGTTTATACATTAACCATTGTATTTGCGTTTTCGTTCCAGTATAAACTACATTTCCGCTCCTAATTCCATTATCGCTCTGTTCATGTAATATCTTTTTTAATAGAAAAGAAACTTTAGACTTTGAACATCTGGCAAAAAGTCCCCACTCACCATTCCTACTAATAATCTCCTGTTTTACA
>CAZSGT010000602.1:0-447 GCA_964606215.1 uncultured Lachnospiraceae bacterium | reverse complement strand
AAATCAAATAAACCATGTCCGTCCATCTCTATGGAAACCCCGCATTCGTTGCAATGCATAGATGCAAACCACTGAAATTCTACATCTTGAATGTAATCGCCCACATTAATATTTAAATTGATGCCACCTTTGCATTTTTTCCAGGATATGTCATTAGACCCAGCCTCGCATTTCTTTATATCTACGTACTGTTTCATAAAAAATCCTTTCTTTGTCAGTTCCTATGGATTGATAATGGTTTTCAAGCTAATTTAAAGCATTCATCTCCTCTGTCGTAATTTGCTTGTATATAGAACTCAAATTGGGAATTTCGTGCGGATATGGCGGAGATATTTCATATGGAATATTGTACGTTTCCAGCATACTCAAAATATCCCTTATTTCACTGGACTGTCCACGGGCCTTGATGCTTTTTCCTTTTATCTCCTTTTCCCATAGGTTGTCAAT
>CAZSGT010000601.1:0-1601 GCA_964606215.1 uncultured Lachnospiraceae bacterium | reverse complement strand
AGCCTAACAGTGAGACGGTTGCCGCTATGCTGGAAGCAGAAAGGATTGCGAAAGATCCGGCAGTAAAAGGGTATACCGATCTGGATGAACTGTTCGCAGACTTAAAAGCATGAGAAAAGCAAAATATATAGTCAAGCCCACCACACAATTTAAGAAAGACTACAAGCTGGCAATGAGGCGTGGGTTGGACATCAGTCTGCTGGAGGATGTGATCGCCACACTTGCCATGGGGTTTCCCCTCCGGGAGAAGAACAAGGATCATGCCTTGACCGGGAACTGGGCCGGGCACCGCGAATGTCATGTGCTGCCCGACTGGCTGCTGGTCTACCGTATTGACGATGATGTGCTGGTACTGACCCTATCCCGTACCGGGTCACACAACGATCTGTTTGGTAAATGATCCTGACTGTCGCCGTATGGGGTGAAGATAGATACTAAATTGATGGTCAATGCCTCAAAGCTTCGATAAAAAGGGTAAACCGAAATGATATATAGGAGCGTTATTTATTGTGAATGCCTTTATACAGCGTCCATCTTTGGAGTGGTCTAAAACGGCATGGAACACAGAATCAAAATGCTGCCCCATTCCCTCTTCCAGAAGTTCTCTCCACCAGATTGCTATCTCCTTGGGATCGTTTCGGAATACGCCGCATCCATAAGCGCCAAGTACCAGGTGCTTTGCTTTGTGCTCTGCAAAGATTCCCAAAGCTAACTTCATTCTCCGGCGCATAACGTTTTTGGCTTTCTCCACATTTTCTCCCTTTAGAATCACTTGGCCCATATTGACTGCCGGTAAGGTCAACACGGAAGCCTTTACGGGTGTTTCGGTCAATTGGAATGCCCCGTCGCGGAAAAACACTACTTCTGGGGAGTAAATTCCATAGTCCAAATACATCATAGAACTATGCGCTCTATTTTCTTTGTAGTATTCCTCGTGTGCTGTCAATGTAGGGTAGAGAGTGCTGGAAACGGCCAAACTCTCTTCCTGAGCATTGGCTCCATTTAGGAAACCGCCTCCTGGATTCTTAGCGCTTGCAAAATTAAGGACGCCGATATCAGTTTTCCGCTCAGAGACCAGAGTACGGATGGCTTCTACTGTGGAAATATTATCAACTCGTATTTCCGGTTGGCAGTATCTTGCGGATACACTGAATTTATTAAGAATTTTCTCTCCATCTGCAGGAGAAATTAATGTACTGCGTCTGATGGACTGTTCCATATCTTCCTTTATCACAATATTTGCCTTGGGTCCCGAATCTTTATTAAATGCTGGCTCATAGTATCCCTGTTTCATAATCTCCAAGGTTTCTCTTGCCATTGCTTTTCTGTCCATAATCTTCCTCCCGATTCTTTTAAGGAATGCACTGCAAATCTGTTTGAATAATCAAAATATTTTCCGTGCTTCTTGATTCATCATACCATATTGACGTTGTTTTGTCAGTCGCAGATTGTAAATCAGCAAGGTTTCCTTTCCGGATCTGTCCAGAGAAAATTTGCGGAGTAGTTGGAAGGTTCATATAAAGTTAAATTTTTAAAGCTTGTACGTTCCATTATAACGCTGTATAATGAAATTCAATACATAAATGGGGACAAATCTCCTG
>CAZSGT010000600.1:0-1614 GCA_964606215.1 uncultured Lachnospiraceae bacterium | reverse complement strand
TATAGTAAACGACAAATAAATTTGTCGCTTACTATAGCCCTCCGGGGGGATACCCACGATTTTTGTAAAGAAAATCCTGCGTTTGTACGCAGAAAAAATTGGCGAGGGAAACTCCATAAGGGAAAAATTTATGTCGTTTCCTATATAATCGGCAGAAGGAGAGGATTTGTGGTGCAGGAAAACCGGAAGACAGGGATACGGTTGAATAAATATATCAGTGAGGCTGGGGTGTGTTCCAGAAGGGAAGCAGACCGGCTGATTGAGCAGGGAAAAGTTACGGTAGACGGCAGAGAACCGGAGATGGGACAGAAGGTGTCAGAGGGACAGACTGTCCGGGTGGATGGAAAGATTGTAGAAAAAGAGAAAGAATGCATTGTACTTGCCTGTAATAAACCGTCGGGCGTGGTCTGCACAACGGCGGATAAGGAAAACGGAAAAAGAGTGAGAAATATTGTGGCTTTAATTAATTATCCCAAGCGGGTGTTTCCGGTGGGAAGATTGGATAAAGATTCGGAAGGACTGATTTTGCTCACAAATCAGGGGGAGATGATGGATGTCCTCCTGCGTGGAGCGAACAATCATGAAAAAGAATACTTTGTAAAAGTAAACCGGCCGCTGACGGAGGAGTTTTTGAAGGGAATGCAGGAGGGGGTTCCCATTCTGGATACCGTGACAAAACCCTGCCAGATTACAAAAATAAATGCCTTTAGTTTTCGGATTGTGCTGACGCAGGGGCTGAACCGGCAGATTCGCAGAATGTGTGAATATTTTGGGTACCGTGTAGTGTATCTTCGGAGGGACCGTATTGTCAACATTGAATTGGGGAATATTCCAAAGGGAGGATACCGCAAATTGACAGACCGGGAAGTGGTTTGTTTAAAAAAGGAACTGGCAGGAGGAGAAAAGAAATGACAAAGATGGAGCGCATGAAAGAACTGGTAGCAACATTGAATGAGGCGGCAAAAGTGTATTACCAGGATGGAAATGAAATCATGAGCAATTTGGAATATGATCAGCTCTACGATACGCTGCAGGCCCTGGAGGAAGAGTTGGGAACGGTGCTCGGCAATAGTCCTACACACAGAGTGGGATATGAAGTTTTAAGCGAACTGCCAAAGGAAACCCATCCGTCTCCTATGCTTTCCCTGGACAAGACCAAGGAAGTGGAACAGCTGCAGGAATGGCTGGGGGAAGAAAAAGCCCTATTGTCATGGAAATTAGACGGATTGACCATTGTGCTCACATATGAGAACGGAGAATTAATCAAAGCAGTTACCAGAGGAAACGGGCAGGTTGGCGAGGTCATTACTGCCAATGCCAGAGTATTTCAAAATATTCCCCTTACAATTGGATTCAAAGGCAATCTGGTTCTTCGGGGAGAAGCGGTCATAAAGTACTCAGACTTTGAAAAGATTAATGAAAAGATTCCAGCGGAGTCCCAGTATAAGAATCCACGTAATTTGTGCAGTGGTTCTGTGAGACAGTTAAACAGTCAGATTACCAGTGAGCGGATGGTGTATTTTTATGCATTTTCACTGGTGCATGCAGAGGGTGTGGATATGAAAAATTCCATGGCAAGACAGTTTGCATGGCTGGAAGAGCAGGGATTTGATG
>CAZSGT010000599.1:0-1629 GCA_964606215.1 uncultured Lachnospiraceae bacterium | reverse complement strand
TTATGATGACAGTCAGCATCAAGCATCCGGATGCCGAAGCATTCATTGATGCCAAAATGACACCGGGAAAGGTGACCGGTGCAAATGTATCTGTGCGTATCGATGATGATTTCATGAAAGCTGTAGAGAGTGGCGAACCATACCGTCAGAAGTATCCGGTTGATTCCGACATACCGCAGTTTGAAAAAGATATTGACGCATCCGCTCTTTGGCGTAAGATAGTAACAAACGCTTGGAAGTCAGCCGAGCCGGGAGTACTTTTCTGGGATACTATCCGCAAGGAAAGTGTACCTGACTGCTATGCCGACCTCGGTTTTGAGACTATTTCCACAAACCCTTGCGGCGAAATACCTCTCTGCCCGTACGACAGCTGCCGTCTGCTTGCCATCAACCTCTACTCTTTTGTGAAGAATCCCTTTACAAAAGAAGCATATTTTGATTTCGACAAACTCGCAGAAGTCGTCGGTAAAGCTCAACGTCTGATGGATGACATCATCGACCTCGAAATGGAGAAAATCGAGCTTATCCTAAAGAAGATCGACTCCGACCCGGAGCCCGATGAAGTACGCTCTCCCGAACGTAACTTGTGGCAAAAAATCAGAAACAAAACGCTGAAAGGACGCCGTACCGGTCTTGGAACCACAGCCGAAGGTGATATGCAGGCTGCACTCGGGCTCAAGTACGGTACTAAGGAAGCAACAGAATTTTCTGTAAAAGTTCACCGCGCTGTCGCATTGGCGGCATACCGCTCATCAGTGAATATGGCTAAGGAACGCGGTGCATTCGAAATTTACAGCACAGAGCGCGAAAAGAATAATCCTTTCGTACTCCGTCTGGCTGAAGCCGACCCCGAATTATACGCCGAAATGAGTAAATACGGCCGTCGCAATATCGCTTGTCTAACCATCGCGCCAACCGGCACGACAAGTCTTATGACACGTACGTCGAGCGGTATAGAGCCGGTATTTATGCCCGTCTACAAAAGACGCCGCAAAATAAATGCCGCCGACCCTGCTGCCCGTGTGGACTATGTTGATGAAAGCGGCGACTCCTTCGAGGAGTATATCGTATATCATCCCAAATTCCTTGAATGGATGCGCATTAACGGATATGATTTAGAAAAACGCTATACTCAGGCCGAGCTCGATGAACTTGTAGCCAAATCTCCTTATGCAGGAGCGACCGCAAACGAAATAGACTGGCATGAGAAAGTAAAAATGCAGGGCATGATTCAGAAATGGGTAGACCACTCAATTTCTGTAACAATCAATCTGCCCTCCGATATCTCGGTAGAAGAAGTAGACAAGCTCTACCGCGAAGCATGGCACGCAGGCTGCAAGGGATGTACCGTCTACCGCGATGGTTCCCGCTCAGGAGTACTCGTTGCTGTAGAAAAAGAAAAGGCAAAGAAGGAAGCCGAAAAGCACGGTCATGAACATCAGCCTATTCTTTCAAAACGTCCGATAGAGCTTGAGGCCGACGTAGTTCGTTTCCAAAACAATAAAGAAAAATGGATTGCATTTGTAGGTCTTGTCGACGGACACCCCTACGAAATCTTCACCGGTCTCGCCGATGATGATGACGGCATCTATTGCCCGAAGAATGTTACCCACGGTAAAATTATCAAGG
>CAZSGT010000598.1:0-1631 GCA_964606215.1 uncultured Lachnospiraceae bacterium | reverse complement strand
TGATTAAGAAAAATATTTTTATCATGTGGTTTAAAATTGTGGTTGCCTGTCTGCCAGCCATTGTGTTGGTGGTGTTTGGGCTGGACGATAAGTTTGAGGAGATGTTTTATAACTATCAGACAGTGTCCATCATGCTGATTCTTGTGGGAATTGCTTTTATCGTCATAGAAAACTGGAACAAGGATAGAAAGCCAAAGATTACCCGTATGTCGGAGATTACATATTTATTAGCGTTGGGTATCGGGATGTTTCAGCTGATTGCCGCTATATTTCCGGGAACTTCCCGGTCGGGAGCCACGATTATCGGGGGCTTGCTTCTGGGAATGTCCAGAGGACTTGCCGCGGAGTTTACATTTTTTCTGGCGATTCCGGTTATGTTTGGGGCAAGTCTCTTAAAGCTTGTTAAGTTTGGAATGCATTTTACCGGACTGGAGGCAGCCATACTGTTGACCGGCATGGTAGTTTCCTTTGCAGTGTCATACTTTGTTATTAAGTTTTTGATGGGATATATTAAAAAACATGACTTTAAAGTGTTTGGCTGGTACCGGATTGTGTTGGGCGTGGCAGTGTTATCATATTTTGCACTGCTGGCAGGGAAGTAGACAGCATTTCCACGATAGGGGATTTGAACCTTGCAGAAAACGGCATATATGGATGTTGCAAAATATTGCGTTATACGAATAAAAACGGTATAATGGAATTTGGAAATTATATGGCTCCAGGAAGGAGGAAAGAAAACCAGGGGGTTGTAATCAAATAAATCAAGTAGATAAATATATAGAAGGAGAGTACAATGAAAAAATATTTAATATTACTTATAGCTATTGTTTTGGGTGGATATTTTGCAGTAGACGGCTATATTACAAAGAAGAATATTCCCACGGCAAAGGATTTGGCAACCGTTTCTGAAGCGGATATTCAAAAGGGAGTATATGTGAAGAGTGATGTGAATTTTACTCTTGGATATTACTGTGAGGAAACAACCAGCCGGAGAGGAATCACCACATCAAAGAAACGCTACTATCTGATTCCCTATGGTGCAGACCGTAGCAAATATATCGGTATTAAGATTACAGGCAGCAATATGGATGAGTTCCAGAAGCTGGAGAGTAGTTCCGCTTCATATTTTTTGGGGACCGGGCAGGAACCTGCTTCCATTGGAACTTTTTATGGAAAGTTAAAAGAATGTGACAGTGAAGAGTCCAAATATCTGAAAGAGTTTTTCCAGGATATAGACAGCCAGAATCCAGAGCAGTATTATACACCTTATTATTTTGAGCTGGTTACAGAAGACGGAGCAAAAAATCTGATGATGGTAGGTTCCGTTATATTGGGCGTAGGAGTATTGCTTCTGATTATATTTGTATTGGTAGATGTAAAGGGGAGAAACAGTGCTGCCTATGCGGATGCGTACTCTTACTTTTACGCCCAGATGGTTTCTGCTGGTGTGACAGTTTTCGGGGAGGATTATGAGTAGAGTGTTCCTATGGAAGTGGGCTTTGTGCCTATGATGCACCCTACTGAAAAGAGCACGGTTTTCATCGCAGAGAAAGCGACATTCAGCAGCCTGATAGACTTTTTGCAGACGGAGTTCTACCGGGGGCTTGCTATGGGGAATGCGCCGCGCCGCT
>CAZSGT010000597.1:0-1634 GCA_964606215.1 uncultured Lachnospiraceae bacterium | reverse complement strand
GGATGTCCATAGAGAGCGATCTTTTTTCTTTTGGCGCGACATTTTGGGAGTGTTTGAATATTTTTGAGTTAGCCACAAAAAAGGAACAGTTTTCTGAGGACGCACATGATTTTTACTGGAAGTATTTCCTGAATGATGGTGTTTATTTGAACAGGGATTTATCCTGCACATCCAAGTTTTATCACAAGAAGCTGGAAGACGTGATAAAAAAATGCACAAGAAAACGTATCGGTAATTATGTAAAACCAGAAAACAGGAACTATTATCATTCTTACAGGGATTTGAGGAAGGATATGGAAAATGCGAAGGATTCCGTTCCTACGATTGTGAAGGAGGAGAATATAAAGGTAAAAAATGCCTTCCATCTTTGCGGGGGGCTGTTTTCCCTGTCCTCGGTATTCCTTGTGATTTATTTTATCTACCGCATTATGGCATCCTCGGTTGCCGAGAGCAAGTGGGAGAGCCTGACTGCGGACTATAATGAGACACGGTTTTCCAGGTTGGAGGAGGCAGCAAATGATTTGATGGATACGGCGGCTGCAAACAGAGTGGATGAGATTTATGCACAGATTGCAGGATTTACCTACAGGGATGGGGGAGAAATAGCTGAGTATGAGGCTGAAATGCTGGTAGGTTTTCTGGAAGAGTTGGATAATGACGATCTTTTGGCACAGCGTGTCGATGAAATCATGCAGCATGCTGACACTAAGAAATTTATAGATATTTCCACCGAAATTGTCAGGCTGGAGAATGTGAAAGACAGTATTGGCTATGATTTGGCAAAGGCGATTTACAATGTGGAAAAGGGCAAGACGGAGATTGCAGCTGCATATGAGACGTTAAGGGAATACCAATATAATTCCGAGTTCCGTAGCGCCGTGGTCAAACTCAAAAACGTGCTTGATGAGGATGCATATATTAAAATCATTGCGGAAGACACAGGTTTAAGCCGGCCACAGGTGCAGGACTTTTTGAAAGGTATTACCGCAGGGGAGGATGTGCGATGAAGAAATTTTTCAGGAGATATCCAATAATCAGGTATCTTGTAGAGTCATATGTGAGAAATCTATTGGTAAGCACTGTTGTTTTTGCGGTAATATTTCTGGCGCTTGAAGCCGCAGGATTATACGCGCGGTTTGAAAGCTTTTTGGATTTGAAATATAACTCGCCATTTGTCGTATATCCTTTGTATGGTTTTGCCATATTGGCGGTGCTATGTTTTATTATCGGATTTCTGCTGTATTTTTACAAATATAAGAGGTCGAAGGCAAAAAGCTCTTTTTACAAAGCCTTTTCCGGCATATTGAAAAACGGCTAGATAAGAATCCGTCGGGTTTTACGGGAAGGAGGGAAACATCCCGCAGAGCGGAAAGGGTGGAAGAGTTGAAATGAAGCTGAGAAACCGTAATATATTTCTGGTGGCAGCGACATTATTTGTCCTTAATGGTTTTTTACCCGCACAAGCGGTTTTGGGGGAAGGAAGTACGCTGCCCGTTGATAATTTTGAGGAAGTGGATTATTTAGATGAGTCTGATTGCTCGGATGAGTCTGACTATTTAGATGAGTCTGATTGTCTGGACGAGCCTGATTGTCTGGATGAGCCTGATTGTCTGGATGAGTCTGATTATTCAGGC
>CAZSGT010000596.1:0-1645 GCA_964606215.1 uncultured Lachnospiraceae bacterium | reverse complement strand
AACCGTCTCCAACCAGACCCTACTTTGTGTGTGGCAGTAGTGGAGGCAGCAGTTACCACGTCTATTTTTTCAATACCTGCTGGTGTGGTTGTGTCTGATTTGGTACCTACCCAAATTTTAACAAAATCTCCAATTGGTGTAAATTCAGTTGTCACATTATGAATATCAAATGTAGATGCTAAATGAGGTCTTTGCATTAGCAATTGATCAGGACCAACAGGACAACAAACCATACCTGCACATGAAAAGAACAGCCTTAATTCAATTTTCCCCGCAAACGCTGGCAAGTATTTGATATTGGATAATGGCAAGAATCTACGAAGGTCAATTTTCAAACGAATTGTCCCTTTGGCAGTTGTTGATGAACCCCATGCAATAACCATACCACACCTATTACCACTTGTGTTTTTCCATATATCTTTGTGTCTTGCCTTAGAGTATATATCAGCTCGCTTTGTTACTTCATTTGAGCAGCATGCAGTGATAAACGACTCTTCACATCCAAAATTCTGAGTATAAATAGTCATGCCGTTTGCCACAATCTCATATTTTTCTATAGCGTCTTTAGCATCTTTGAAACCAAACCACACTTTATCCCACGCATACCCTCCTACATCTGATATATCTTCTATCGCTGTGTCCATTTTAATTTTCACTTCCATATCTGCACGGATGAAACCATTATAAATATCAGCTGTATTATGCGTATTGGGCGAAATAATGACACTGGTGTATGATCCGCCTTTGATTGGAGGAGATGGTGAATAGCTTGTTTGTGGATTGATAGCATACATTTTGTTTGTATCCGAGGTGGCTATACAATTATCAACAATATCAAAATAGGAGGCTATCTGTGAGCATACCTCTGCTGAGGTTTTCATATAAACTTCATTATTCAACATCTTTATTAAAAAAATAAAATCAAAAAAACTTAACATATATCATCAAAGATATGATTTCGTCGTGTCCTTGGGATATATTGTTCAGGCGGTTCTTCATAATATTCTTGTTGTGGAGGAGGTGGTGGTGGTGGTGGTTTTGAGTATTGTTTTGTCACCACTTCTTTGATCATTCGCTTTTGTTCTTTCTTTTCTCTTTTACGTTTGATTTCATCACCGAGGAGTTTTAATTGATTTAATATTTCTAAGTTTACAGTTTGATCAAAAACTTGATTTCTTGGACTTTTCTTGGGTATTTTCGGAGTTTTCACTTTTTCTATTTCTTCATTTTCGGAGTTTTCTTCGATTTCTTCATTTTCTTCTTCACTTTCTTGGACTTTTTGAATTGGAGTTTCGCGTTTTTTCACAATGTATTTGCCTTCTTTGCGTGTAGGAAAAACCTCCCAATCTGGATCATCGTGTCCATTTATCCATCTTTGAATAACTGCTAATCTCTTTGATCCTGTTAAATGTTTGCTCATTTAATTTAATAAAAAAAGTAATTTACGTATATGGTTGCTCCTGTGAAATTTTATTATTTTGTTTTTGAGGAGTTGCTTTTGACTTCACTTTATAGTTTTCATCTCTTCCTTGTGCATGATTATTGATTTTGGTTAATGCGTCTCTTACATTGCCTTTAGGTATGTATTTGATTGCAGCATCGGCTATACCCGATAATTTGCCTCTGGTCTTATCACTAAGGAAAG
>CAZSGT010000595.1:0-1648 GCA_964606215.1 uncultured Lachnospiraceae bacterium | reverse complement strand
GATGGCAGCACGACACCTAAGGTTGCTGCAATTGCTCCCAAGGGTCCCGCTGTCTCAATTCCCACATAAGTAGCCATATTGATAGCAAAAGGCCCCGGCGTACTTTCGCTGACTGCCACGAAGTCCACTACCTCCGCCTGCGTCAGCCAGCCATGGCGAAGAACTTCCTCCTGACTGAAGGGCAGCATTGCATAACCGCCTCCAAAGGTACAGATGCCTATCGTAAAAAAAGTTATAAATAGTTCTAACACCAACATTTATTTTCCCTCCCTCTGCTCCAGCACGCCAGCATAGGTCAACACAATTCCAAGAAGCGCACCGCAGATAATTATGAAAATAGAGCTTATATCAAAAAAGACTACCGTCAGAAAAGACAATACAATCAGTACGTAAAACAGCACATTTTTCTTACAGCTTTTCCACATAGACAAAAAAGCATTCCCAATCAGAACCACAACACCAACCCGGATTCCTTCAAAGGCATACTGGATTGCCGGCAGGCTTTTGAACTGGTTTAAAACAACGGAAATAATAGAAATAATCACAAAGCAAGGCAGTACCACGCCAAATGTAGCAAAGAAAGATCCCGCCACACCAGCATGTTTATATCCTACAAAAGTAGCAGAATTAATTGCAATTGGGCCCGGCGTGCTCTCTGCAATAGCAACCATATCCAGCAGTTCTTCCTTGCTAAGCCACTTTTTCCTCTCCGCTATCTCCTGCTGGATCATAGATACCATGGCATAACCTCCGCCAAACGTAAATGCCCCGATTTTTAAAAAAGTTAAAAACAGCTCCAGATACTTCTTTCGTTTTTCCTTCATTTCCTTCATCCTTCTTTCTTTTTCCGCCCAAAATAATACAGTATAAAAAGTAATACTATAGTCTCATTTGATTCATTTGTTCCAATCATAACAGATTCATTTAAAAACGTCAAAAAAGGCAAGACTATAAGCAGGGTTTCTGCTGGGTTACGGCCTCTTTATCGTAGCTCTTTACATCCTGCTTGGTGCACTGAGACAATTTTATCAACCGGATATGATCCGCACCGTTTCTGTCGTACTTGTAACGGCTATGTGCGCAGATTATCTTGTCAGCTTCTCGAAGATGCGCCGGAACTAGAGTGAAAACCAGCTGTGAAAAAAGGAAGTATCCAGACATTGGATTATGAAGCAACAATAAATATTATTGAAATAATAGAAAAAGGAGGATGTTCAAAAGCCTATATAAAGGCCTGTGAGCATCCTCTTTTGTTCTTATAAATGATTTAGAAAGTAACCGGATCCAGATAGTAGCAGTCGTCCGGTACGGTAGTGATGGTGTAGTTCTGGTTGATTTCCTCAAGTCGTACATCATATTTATTGATTAAAAGCGCATCATTTGATGTTATTTTACCATCATGGTCTACATCCGCTGCCAGTAGTGCAAGCGCTCCCAGCCGGCTGAGTTCCACATCACTTTTTAAAACTTCCAATGAATCCGAAGAATTTATTTTCCCATCGCCCGCATTGACAATACCACCTGTAATATCTCCGAATACAACCAGATAATGTATCTTCATAATCCATCCGTTCTTGTCTGTTTCAATAATCTTCATTCCGGTAGCCGCTTTCGTAGTCGAGGTCACATTGACAAGGGTGTTATCCCC
>CAZSGT010000594.1:0-1652 GCA_964606215.1 uncultured Lachnospiraceae bacterium | reverse complement strand
ATCGCACATAATCATGGACACTTCTCCGTTCTCCAGAGACTTCAACACACGTTTATTATAAAATTCATAAAAACCCCGGCGGTTTTTTAATCCGGTGAGAGGGTCAATCAGCGCCTCATTGTAAAGAAGATAGGACTCTAACGTCTTCCCACAGAATACCGTAGCAAGGGAAATCCGTTTCACATCGCTGGCGTCAAAGGTGCCGGCGGAGCCATCTGGATTCAGCTTATTAATCGCCTGGTATGCGCCTATGACATCCCCGGAAGCATTGGTCACCGGGATACACAGAATTGACTCTGTGACATACCCTGTCTGGTGATCCACCGCCTGATTAAAACGGGGTTCATTGTAGGGTTCATTGCTGAGAATGGTTTCATTGGGGTCGATAGAAACACCCACAATGCCCGACTTCTCTGGAATCGTTATCTTTTTTTCACCCACTGCTGCCATGGTCCAGTACTGCCTGCTGCGCTTATCCCAAAACCAGAAAGACGCACGGTCGGAATTTACCAGTGCACGCCCAAGGTCTGTCAGCAGAGAAAGGGTAGAAGAAAGCTCCCGCTCTTCCACCAGCTGGTTCATATAAAAGAATATTTTTTCCAATAATTCATCTGCGCTAAGTGTTGTATTTTTATTTTCCATATTCACACTATCCTCCATTTCACATTATTCCCAATTTCTGCAGATATTCCACAGATGCCAGCTGCCGCTCCGGCAGCGTCGTCTCAATCAATACAGTGCAACCCGTAAAATACGCCTCGTAATATTTTTTAAATTGCTCCCAGTCAATCTCGCCCTCTCCCACCGCCAGATGCAAATCACTCTTTCCATCGTTGTCGTTAATGTGCAAATGCCGGATATAGGGTCGAAGCCTCTCCACCCACACCGAAAGCGGTGTAGCGGAAATATTTGCGTGGGCATAATCCAGGCACACACCATAGTTTTCAAAGTCTGTTAACTCCTCTGAAATCTCCCGCAAAATCTCCGGGTCATTATCAAACATATTCTCCAGATATATGGAAATCCCGGCATATTCCTGTAACAGTTCTTTCAGGTACGCCGCCGTGTAGGATACTACCCGTTCTTTATACCGGTTTTCTACCAGAAACGCATTGACATTGGTGTGAAAAATCACCGCCCTGGCTCCAATCTCCTTTGCAATCTCCATGCTCTGTTTCATGCGAAGCTCCGATATCTCACGAATGCGCGAATCCCTGCTGAACACTGTCACATCCAGAAATGCCCCGTGCATGGTGCAATATTCCGGTATCCCTGTCTGTTTATATGTATCCACAATCTGTCTTTGCAAAGCTGCATTCTCCAAAACATCCGGCAAGTAAAAATCGTTGTACTCATACCCCATATGGTACTCCGCCGCCAGCCGGCTGTTCTCCATGAGATGCTTCTGTCTGGAAACAATTAAAAATTTACCCATACAAATCTCACTTTCCCCAATCATTAAGACATTAGTAATATAAGTATACCATTTTTGTCGAAGAGTGGCAACCAGCGAATAAAAAACGCAGGTACTTTTTGATATTTTATCAAAACAATACCTGCGTCTCTATATTGTATTATGTATACTAGTGTGCTGACCTGTTAAGACTTCTGGATTTTACAGATATCTCACCCAGATATATGCCGTACAGATT
>CAZSGT010000593.1:0-1655 GCA_964606215.1 uncultured Lachnospiraceae bacterium | reverse complement strand
GGGGTGGAATATACGGAATTGTTGTGGCTGGAGAGTTCTAAAAAGAAGGCGAAACGGAGCGGAAACGGCTAGAAACAAGCAGAAATAGTTATAAAAAAGTTGTTTTAACTTTTTGGGACCAAGATCAGGCTGGTTCGACTCCAGTCGCTCGGACCAAGTAGGAACCCTAACTTTGATGCAAAGCGCATTATGGTTAGGGTTTTTGCTTTCTATCAAAAACTTGCACAAAAGAACATTATGTACTTTTCACTTTTGCCTTTTTTTGATATAATAAATAAATAAATTTTGATTGCGAGGAAAAGATATGAACACAGAAGAAATAGAGAAAACTAAAATGCTTCCGGCCAATGATGTGCCTGGGCCACAGGACACTTATCGGATATTTACCTATCTGGATCAACACCATTCTTTGTTGATTGCCTGCGTCTCGGCATTAGTGGCAATTATTTCAGCTCTATTTAATATTGTAGCGTATGTTTACCAGAAAATCACTCTACGTGGATGGAATATTGATTTTAGGATCATTAACTTTTCAGTAAAAGGACAGTTATATTACTTTGTATTTTTTAGCCTGGTCTACATTGTATCAATTCTGCTTTTCACTAGTTTGGTTCAGAAAATCTTTACAAAATACATACGATGCTCAGCTTATGTGACGTATTACAAACACACACTAAAAAAGCTCAAGGCGGATTTCACTTCGCGGGTTAGGCAATTTGCGAAATTTGAACGCCGTCTCAAAAAGATGACTCATGTCCAGTCAGAAGAAACAACAACATCCTTGGTATCAATCGGGGAACAAAAAGAGGAGCTTGAGGTTCAGATTAAAGCTGTGAGACAGGATATTCGAAAACTCCGCCGAAACATCATTAAAGATATGCTCTCAGGACTGCTGGCCGCAATTATTTTGTTCCTGCCGATCATGTTTGCGTATCAAATCACAACAAGCAATTCTTCATGGACAATTGTAGTTGTATCTTGGTTTTTTTGTTTTGTAATCACCATGTCTACTGCCTATATTCGGGCGAGACGAGTCAATAAGGATATTGCGCCAAAAAAGATTAAAGAAATGGTAGACAAATCGTGGTCGGCGGATATCGAGGAGCGGGACAGAGTGAAGGCAAAAGTATTTGAGGCTACCAATGTACATACGCCGCCTCGCACAATTGGGCAAACGTTAAGCGATCAAAATCTTTCCCGAATTGCAGTGAACCTATTTTCCGTATTTTTTACCCTACTCGTAACAATTACCCTAATGGGTCTCACCAACTCCATCGGGCAGACTGAATATTGGATCTATACAGATGAGTCGCAGCAGTATGTTGTGGTATATCAAGATGAGACACGATGCATCCTAAAAGAAGCAGAGACTGATGGCAATAACCTGATTGTCAACATATCACGACAGAAAGTTGTAGGCAGCGACAATATCTTATTAGTAAGCAGGAAGTTCTCAAAAGTGGAGAAAGTTAACAAGGAATAGTTTACTCCTCCTAAGCACAATTTACATCCTCTCGTTCGGCTTGGAACGACGCTGGCGCTGGCAGGGTTACTGCTGTCCCACACAGGACATCGAATGCATTTTAATCATTATACTCATCGCGGCGTATTTCGTTTCGTATCTCCCCATAATACCTCCCCACCGTATCCTTCCC
>CAZSGT010000592.1:0-1656 GCA_964606215.1 uncultured Lachnospiraceae bacterium | reverse complement strand
CCAGCCGGCTCCAGGCGAGCAACGCCATCTTTGGCGACGGCTTTGAGGGGACTCACCGCCTTTATAACGGCACCGTTAAATTTACTGTGCCCGAGGGCAGCACCGCCGATGTGAAGGTCTGGTGGGTCAGCAATGACAAGGAAATGAAGCTGGCGACCACCAGCGTGACGCCCGTTGGCCCCGTTAAGAGTGTGGTGAAGAACTTCCCCGCCATCACCTCTTGGACCGGTCTGGAGGCCGGTACCTACACGCTGACCGACGGCGGCCAGTATGTTTTCCGCGTTGAGGTGGTGGAGCACGGTCCCCAGGTGACCGGGGTCACCGTCAAGGACGCCGCCGGTAACGCCACCGCCGAGGTGGATGTGGGCGGCACCGTCCAGATGAAGGCCACTGTGGCCCCCGCTGTCGCTGCCCAGACCGTGACCTGGAGCGTGGCCCCCACCGGCCAGGGCGTGACCATCGGTACCGATGGCCTGGTGACGGTGGCCTCCACCGCCACCAAGGGCGATTACACCGTTACCGCCACCAGTACTGCCGACACCACCAAGTCGGGCACCGCCACGGTGACGGTGAAGGTGGTAGAGGTGGACAGCGTCACCATCAAGCAGGGCGGCGCCGCCGCCACCACCGCCACGGCCAGCGTGGGTGACACGCTGACCCTGACCGCCGATGTGAGCTTTACCGCCGACAGCGCCGAGCCTGCCGACGAGGACAACGATGTGACCTGGGCCTCCAGCGATACCAATGTGGCTACCGTGGACGCCAACGGCAAGGTGACCGCGGTGAAGGCGGGTGACGCCACCATCACCGCCACCTCGGTCAAGGATACCGCCAAAAAGGCCGAGCTGACCCTGACGGTGAGCAAGGGCACTGTGACCCTGCGGGCCAAGACCCGGAATCTGGACATCACCTCCGCGGGCCGCGAGGTGGTCTTTAAGGTGGGTAAGCCCGGCTCCACCCCCAGCGCCGTGGTGCCCCTGCCTGACGAGGTGTTCAACGCCATCACCGTGCGGGTGAAGAAGGACAGCGAGACCGGCGAGGATGTGACCTCCTCTCTCAACGTGGTCAAGAAGACCACCGCCGATAGCGGCGCGCCCATGGACTGGAACTACGCCATGACCCTGCCCAAGAACGAGGGCACGGAGGACGTGGTATACGTCGTCATCCTGGGCTTTGCCGGCATCGAGGATAAGTGGGACCCCGCCGCGAATTACACCTTTACCTTCAAGGTCCTCAAGCCCGGCACCAAGGTCATCCACATCAACCGCCACACCACGGAGGAAACTGACGCGGACAAGACCATCACCTCGGGCGATGAGCTGGTTTTGTCCCTGGACGCCATGGTGGAGCTGGACGGCGTCATCGACCAGACCGATACCGACAACCTGACCTTTACCTGGACCAAGGACGGTCAGCCCATCACCGCTGTGGACAGCACCTGCGCGGAGGAGGGCCATGAGGGCCACCGCCAGTCCGACTACACCGTGGCGGCGGCTACCAGCGCTGACGCGGGTGAATACAAGTGCGTGATCTCCTCTGACGGCGGCGCGGCCTCCGTGGAGGTCTCCCTGACGGTCACGGTGGAGAAGAAGGCCGCCGCCGCGCCCACCACCGCCGCCTTTGAGGCCGCTACCATGACCCTGTCCGGCGTGGACG
>CAZSGT010000591.1:0-1657 GCA_964606215.1 uncultured Lachnospiraceae bacterium | reverse complement strand
AAATACTGCTTTAAAAATTTAAGTATTTTCGCCTTTTTGTTCATTGCAGGCTCCTCCTTTATCATTATTATACACAAATTTTTAAAAGTGTCAATAAGAGTTGCTTGCAAGTTTTATACATTTATTCATACAAATGAATAACGGCAATTACCAAATTCAGGAATTTTCGGGGCAAAAAATGCCCAAAATAATATAAATTATAATCTATAGTATATAATTTCACGCAAAACCGCTTATAAATCAGTTGAATTTTTATTCGGTGTATTGTATAATAGATTAGAATATTTAATTTTAATATGCCGTATTTTCGGCTAAACGAAACTTAAACGGAGAATTGCAAAATGAGAAAAATCTTCGCGGGACTTCTGTCCGCAGTATGTCTGGTATGTCTGGGACTTGCGGCAGCCTGCTCGAAAGAACCCGAATATTTCACGCTGATATACGCGGAGCAGGCGGGCGTAACTTATAATTTCGGCGAAATCAAAAGCGGCGCCGAGGTAAAGAAGGGTTACGAGGTTAAGTTTACCGTCGAATTCGACGAAGCGCTCGAAGGCGACTCTCCCGCGGTAATGGCAAACGAAACCGAGCTTAAGCCAAACGGCGAGGGCGTTTATTCGTTCGTAATGAATTCGGACACGAATATCACCGTAGCGGGCGTTTTCCTGCCCGACGACTACGACGTTCTGTTCGACGCGGGCAACGCGTCTACGGGCGCGGAGCGCGAAGAGTTCAGAGTGTGGTATTACGATCTGGACGGAAACGATATAACCGGCAAAGAGGGGCTTACCTACTCGGGCGGCGATAAGGTTTCGTTCACGCTTAAAGTCAGCGTATACTACGGCGGCAGCGACTACAAGGTAACGGCTAACTCCGTTATCCTCACTCCCGACGAAAATGGCGTTTACACCTTCGACGTGCTCGGCGATACGAGAGTCAACGTGGAGGGGCTCGTACTCGATACGGGCTTTGCAAACCGTGAGGACGGCGGTTCGGGTACGCCCGACGACCCTTTCATTATAGAAAGACCTATCGACCTGTACTATATGGCAGACCTTATCGGCGATACGTTCTACGCAGACGGCACCTTCGCACTCGCCTCGTACAGAATGGAAGCGGATATAGATATGAAGGGCGAACAGCTTTTCATAATAGGCGACCGCCCCACCGACGATTCGAATTCGGTGTTCAGCGGTAACTTCGACGGCAACGGACACAAAATTTCGAACTACGTTATTAAAGATTCCATTATCGAACAGGAAGGCTTCACGGAAGTACCTTTAAGATATATCGGCTTGTTCGGCTACGCAGTGGCAAATACCCGAAGCGCGGCAAATATAAGCAATTTAACTCTTGAAAACTTCAATATAGAAGTAAACGGCGCAAAGTATCTTACGAGCGGCTTCTTCGCGGGCGGACTCGTCGGATACGGTATGGGCGTAAATATAACCAATTGCAGCGTCAACGGCAAAATTTACGCAGACGGCAATACGGTTTATTTCAGTCAGGTCGGCGGCGCCGTCGGCGCACTTTCGTCCGTTTCGGCAACCAACGCGTTCTATCATTCGGGAATTTCCGGTACGAGCTCGTCGGTTGATATCGAATGCGCGATAGGCAATATCTACGCGGCGGGCGGTATCGCGGGAAGTATATCCTCTAC
>CAZSGT010000590.1:0-1659 GCA_964606215.1 uncultured Lachnospiraceae bacterium | reverse complement strand
ATGGAACAGGAACAGAGGCTAATGTTTGCGTACTTTGAGGACAGTAAGATAGTAGGATACTATTCTTTGCTGAAACAAAATGAAGAGGAATGTGAACTGAATAATTTGTGTGTGTTAGAGGAATACCGACATAAAAAGATTGGAGAACAAATTTTGGATCATGCCTTTGCTGAAGCGGGAAAGATGGGGTGTTTGCAGGTAAATATTGGGATTGTTGAGGAAAATGTGAAATTGCGAAAATGGTATGAAGCACACGGTGTGGAGCATATCGGAACAGAAAAATATGATTTCTTTCCTTTTACGTGTGGGTATATGAAAAAGATGTTGTAAATGTTGCGCTTATATGTTTACTCACATTTACTTATTATGAACCAGACCTTCTACAATAGAGGAAATACTATTAAAGTATTTTGAATCTAATCGCTTTATATTATCTACTAATTTGCGTAATTCCTCTGGTGACTCGGAGTTTTCATCAAAAAATTCTTGTGGAGAAACATTCAGGTATTCACAAATAAAAAAGAAACCTGACATAGAAGGAAGGGCCTTTCCTGTTTCAATATTATTAATGTATCCAGCGTTCTGACCAATGGATAAACTCATATCCCGGGCAGAAACGCCTTTTTTTGTGCGTAATTTTGCAAGTCTAATTGGGAATTCTTCTTCATACATAATTCAGGTCACCGCCTTTTTGTTATATTTTATCTGATAGTATGTTATAAAATGTTGGATATAATACGTTAAAATGCTTGAAATATAGGGTATAAAATGATAAAATTAAACAAAATGTTGGAAATAAGGCGATATTATGAGATTAAGGAGGTAAGTCAGGTTGAAAAGAGTATTAAGTATAATATGTTGTTTTAGTATAATAGTGGGATTACTAGGAGGAATGGAAAAAAGTACAGTGATATCAAAAGCAGCGAGCTATCCATCAGATTATCGCTATTGGTCTCAGGGGGCATCGGATGATGAGAGTATGAGAAAGTTAGGTTGTTGGGTTACGGCACAGGCAAAACTGTTATATGAAGCGGGTGTTGACCGTAGTGCTAAATTCAATCCAGACAGCTATCTTAGTTGGCAGAGAGCGAACGGGTTAATTAATAATGGATTTTATCAGACTAATGGTGGAAATGCACCAAGCATTTATGCTAATCAAAAGGGAAAAAAACTTACATATCTAGGCGAATGGAATGCGGATTCTAAGCAACTTTGGTTTAACATTAATGCCGGATATTACACAATTGTTAAAGTGCCAGGGCATTATGTTATGTTGGCAAACCAATTATCGAAAGAAAAAGGAGTATTGTATTGCTATGATTCATGGTCCGATCGTTCATCAATAGAACCCCAGCCATTAAGCCGCTATAATTCATGGAGTTCTGGGTATGTTTATTCGAAAGGAACGGATCCAACCCCAGTTGCTCAAGGTTCAGTAAGAGCAATCTGGGCTGACAAATATGATCACAACATGGTGATGAAAGCCCATTACTATAATCCCGGTGGCAAGAGAATGACAGTGTGTGGCATTACTGTAAAAGATGGTAATACTGTTGTGGCACGCAAAGAAGAAATGCATAGTTATCCATATGAAAAAACTGGTGATGTGTGGTTTGATATAAATAAAGATTGCGGAGTTAGACTACGAGCAGGTCATGT
>CAZSGT010000589.1:0-1663 GCA_964606215.1 uncultured Lachnospiraceae bacterium | reverse complement strand
AAGGTAATACTTTTCTCACGAAATAGCTGTGTCTTTGCAGAGGGAATGCAGATGCGGAGTAATGGCATCTGTCTGGAACATGCAGGTCTATGAGAAAATTGATGGTTGGGTAAATATATGTTTAAAATGTAGCCGTATGTTTACCGAATAAGGAGGGGATATATATGTACAGGGAACACACAAAGGTGGTTCATATCGGGGATGCTGTCATTGGTGGAGGAAATCCCATTTTGATACAGTCCATGACCAACACAAAGACGGAAGATGTGGAAGCTTGTGTGGCGCAGATTCTTTCACTGGAGGAAGCTGGATGTGACATTGTCCGGTGTGCAGTGCCGAATATGGAGGCGGCCCAGGCGCTTGGCAAAATCAAACGCCAGATTCATATACCTCTGGTGGCAGATATCCATTTTGACTACCGGCTTGCCATTGCCGCCATGGAAAACGGGGCGGATAAAATTCGTATCAATCCCGGAAATATTGGAGATAACGGGAGAGTCCGCAAGGTGGTGGACATGGCAAAGGAACGGGGAATCCCTATCCGTGTAGGCGTCAACAGCGGTTCCCTGGAGAAACCGCTGATTGAAAAATACGGCGGTGTGACGGCAGAGGGCATTGTGGAGAGTGCACTGGAAAAGGTTCGTCTCATTGAGGATATGGATTATGATAATCTGGTTATCAGCATTAAGTCTTCGGACGTATTGATGTGTATCCGCGCCCATGAGTTGATTGCAAAACAATGTAATTATCCGCTGCATGTGGGCATTACAGAGTCCGGCACGGTTTGGGCAGGGAATATTAAGTCTGCCATTGGTCTTGGGAATATTCTTTATCAGGGTATTGGGGATACCATTCGTGTGTCCCTGACGGGAGCTCCGGTGGAGGAGATTCGTTCGGCGAAGCTGATTTTGCGTACCCTGGGTCTCCGGGCAGGCGGTGTGACGGTGGTATCCTGTCCTACCTGTGGGCGGACCCAGATTGATTTGATTTCCCTTGCCTCCCAGGTGGAAGACATGGTACAGGATTTGGATAAAGATATCAAGGTTGCTGTGATGGGATGTGTGGTAAACGGACCGGGAGAAGCGGCAGAGGCGGATATCGGTATTGCCGGAGGAAAGGGCGAGGGCCTTGTGATAAAGAAAGGCGAAGTTATCGCAAAGGTGCCGGAAGACAAGCTTTTACAGGCATTAAAGGAAGAGATTGATAAATTGTAACAGGGCGATGGAAAAGGCGGTAGCTGTGGATGCCGGGAGGGCAGTCATAGGCAGGAACAGGATACGGCTGTGACTGTCCGGGAGGCAGCCGTGAACAGGAAACCCTGAGATTCAGATATAGAAGGTGGCAGATTTGAAGCAGCAATTGTTAGATGTGTTTAAGGGATACAAACCAAGCCAGAGGTTTCGGGATTTGTTTGGGGACGTCTACGTGGAAAAAGTGCAGATTGTCAAGGAGAAGCAATTGGTTAAGGTGCATACAGTCAGTAGGCACCTTCTTGCTATGCGGGATATTCTTGCATTGGAGGAAGATGTGGAAAAACAGGTGCTTTGCAGGCAGTATCTCAAGCTTCGCATCATTGACAGCTATGAGCTTTCAGCCCAGTACACACCGGACAATTTCCTGCAGGTATACAGGGATAGCATCGACTGGATGCTGCAGCAGCAAA
>CAZSGT010000588.1:0-1663 GCA_964606215.1 uncultured Lachnospiraceae bacterium | reverse complement strand
ATCGAAGCCCTCTATTGTTACCTTCTGCCCGTCTTTTTCCATCTGTATGCTGGCGTATCCTGGTACGACCCAGGAGTACTCCATCATGGCCATAAAGCCGACAAGGCCTATGAGTGCGGCCCAGATTAAGGGCTTGCGCAGCATTTTCTTTACTTCAAAACTGATAAGTTGTCTCATTTTATAATCATGCTCCTTTCTTATTGGATAGCGTTTTGGTATCTCTTCTGGTAACCCATTGCGGATAATTTTCCGCCAGCTGCATGCCTGGCAAAAAACTTTTTGCAAAAAAGACATGACGAGATTTCAAAACTTATTTATGCAGATTTTTGTTCTCAAGCACATTCACTTCCGTCTTTCAGACCTTTAACGTGCTGTCTTCATCACTAAAATAATAAAGATACAGGTCTTCCAGATTTGGTGCAACATTCTCGGCATTTTCCAGAGGCTTTTCTTCGCTGATGATACGCAGTATGGTGTCCTCCCCTCCGTGCGCATATTTCCGATATTGTATTTACTCTCCAGGAAAGGCACTTCTCTGTTCGCCACCCGGCATTCCCAGACCTTGCCGTCTACGGTGTGGATGATTTCATCAGGTTTGCCCTCATGGATGAATTTTCCTCTTTTCATCACAAGGATATCCCCCGCTATGTATTCCACATCCGATACAATGTGGGTAGACAGCAGGACAATCTTGTTCTGGGAAAAGCTGCTGATCAGGTTACGGAACCGTACCCGTTCCTTGGGATCCAGTCCGGCGGTGGGCTCATCCAGGATTAGTACTTTAGGGTCATTGAGCATAGCCTGGGCAATGCCGAGGCGCTGTTTCATGCCGCCGGAAAAGGTCTTGATCTTCTTGTCCTTGACCTGCAGCAGACCCACTTCATCCAGCAGTTCCAGGGAACGTTGTCTAGCGTAGCCTTTGGACAATCCTTTGATTGCGGACATATATAATAAGAATTTCAGTGCGGTAAAGTCGGGATAGTAACCGAAGTCCTGAGGCAGATAGCCCAGCACATTGCGATATTGGTCGCCATATTCCCGAATGTCCTGCCCATCGTAGCTGATGGTTCCCGCAGTGGGCAGCTGGATATCGCACAGGAGGCGCATCAGGGTGGTCTTTCCGGCGCCGTTTGCGCCCAACAGGCCGTAGACACCGCAGGTGAGCACCGCGTTCAGGTCATTGACGGCAATGAAAGAGCCATACTGTTTGGTTAAATTTTCTATTCGTAGTTCCATGTGTTGTGTTCCTTTCTTCACTATTTTTGCGCAGCCGGATTGTTTTCATTTAAGTAATGTACTCCGGTGCAAAGCCGCATGGCATTGTATAATAAAAGCACAAAGGCCAGTATGGTAATGACAGGTACGCTTTTGGGGAGGGCGGCTGCCATATAGGACAGATTCACATCTATAAGGAGCATTGCCCTGGCAACGAAGATACCTGCTAACAAGGGAACTGCGGTTATCACAACGGAGTTGTAATTGTTTCCAATGCGCCGCAGAGCATATAGGGAGATGGTGCTGGTCAAAAGGAAAGGCAGCAGCGCGTAAAAGCAGAACTGCCAGAGCAGTCCGTCCATCATACGGTAAGCAATAAGCGCGCCAGTCAACACCAGAAAATCTCCGCCGAACAAAATGCAGAGCCGGAAGAAAAATATCTGCGCCA
>CAZSGT010000587.1:0-1679 GCA_964606215.1 uncultured Lachnospiraceae bacterium | reverse complement strand
GTATTATTGGACTGCCCGGGGAGACAGTGCAGATTGTAAATGGAGAAGTATATATTGACGGAAATCTTCTGGGTGAAGATTATGGCATTGCCGAGATTTTAGACCCCGGTATTGCCGAGAAACCGTTAAAGCTTGGACCTGACGAATATTTTGTGCTGGGAGACAACCGCAACTTCAGCACAGATTCCAGAAGCGAGGCAGTGGGCGTCATTATGAAAGACGATATTGTGGGAAAAGCATGTCTGCGCATCTATCCATTTTCTTCCTTTGGCGGGCTGGATTAAAAGGAGGCATGTGGTATGGGGACAAGAATGAAGATACAGGAAATAGACAATATATTAAAGGGAACGGCACCGCAGTGTATGGAGGAAGCAATCCTTCCGTTTTTGGAGGACGAACGTGCCGGCGTCCAGGAGCTGGTTGCAAAATACCGCAAAAAACACCAGGCATACCAGGATGAACTGCAGCGTCTGGAGAAGATGCGCTATTTTGAGGAAAAGTATAATACCTACACGGCGATTTGCGGCATTGATGAGGTGGGCAGAGGCCCCCTTGCCGGACCGGTGGTGGCGGGAGCCGTGATTTTGCCAAAGGATGCAAGGATTCTCTACATCAATGACTCCAAGAAACTGAGTGAAAAAAAGAGAGAACTTTTGTATGATGAAATCATGGAGAAAGCAGTTGCCGCAGAAGTGGGAATTGTTTCACCCCAGCGGATTGACGAAATTAACATTTTGCAGGCGACGCTGGAGGCAATGCGCCAGGCAGTCGGAAAACTTTCTGTCACACCGGATTTGCTGCTGGTGGATGCCGTTACGGTTCCGGAAGTATCCATGAAGCAGGTGGGGATTATCAAGGGAGATGCAAAAAGTATGTCCATCGCCGCTGCATCCATTGTTGCAAAGGTGACCAGAGACCGGATGATGGTGGAGTACGATACCTTGTATCCGGGGTATGATTTTGCAGGCAATAAAGGATATGGCAGTGCAAAGCATATTGATGCCATTGGCAGGCTGGGGGCTACGCCCATACACAGACGGACATTTATCAAGAAGTTTTTGCAGGATTCGGGTAACGCATAGTAATTAAAGTTACATTTAACATGCACATCCTTACAGGAGGGATGCATATGGATTTATATGGTCTTACACGGGGAAATCTCCTGTCCTCCGGCAGCAATGCCGCCCAGCTTGGAAAACAGATGCTGGTGGGAGATTTGCTGGGCAGTGTGGCGAGAGCAGGGCAGAATACCGGACAGGCAGGAGAGGTGAACCTTGCAGGTGTTTCGGAGGGGACAGTTTTCAAGGGACGCATTATAGATATCCGGGGGGACGGCGTGACCATTGATGTGGGGGAAGGATTAGTAAACGCCAGATTTCAGGGAGATTTGGACCTTTCTATCGGACAGAGCCTGCAGTTTACCGTGCGGGAAAATGCCGAAGGGAAAGTAGTCATCGCGCCCTTTTATCCTGACGGCGCCCTGACCGGAGAGAATGTAGCGCTTTACAAGGCGTTAGACGGCGCCGGCATGCCGGCCACAGATATCAATATCGATACTGTGCTTACCATGTTATCGGAACAGATGCCGGTGGATAAGGACAGTGTGCATGCCATGCTTGCCCAGGTACACCGTTTTCCGGAAACGCCGCCGGAGACCATCGTCATGATGCAAAAGCTGC
>CAZSGT010000586.1:0-1692 GCA_964606215.1 uncultured Lachnospiraceae bacterium | reverse complement strand
ATGACGGGCGTGCAACGTTTTTTGTACTTGGCAACCGGGTATCTTCCTATAAGAAAGATTTAAAGAAAATATATAAACAGGGATGTCAGGTGGCGAGCCATACCTACTCCCACAAGAATCTTTCGGAGCTGTCCAAAAAGGCAATGAAGGACGAAGTGAAGAAGGCAAATAAGGCTATAAAGAAAGTCATTGGTGTGAATCCCAAGCTGCTTCGCTGTCCCTATGGTTCTACCAACAGTTTGATGAAGAAGACCATAAAGATGCCGCTCATTGCATGGAATGTGGATTCAGAGGACTGGAAGAGCCGGGATGCGGACACGATTTATAAACGGTGTAAGGATATATCGGATGGAGATATTATCCTGTTGCACGATATCTATGAGTCCACCGCTGATGCAGTGGAAAAGCTGGTACCGAAGCTTCACAAGAAGGGAATCCAGTTTGTGACAGTGGAAGAACTGTTTTATTACAAAGAGATGAAGCTGAAAAAAGGAAAGACTTATTACAACGCGAAAGAGGAATAAATCTGCTGGACAGTGTATAAAATAAGAAGAAATCCATAGACGGGACAGGTAAATTGCAAAAGTACTTGCAATTTACCTGTCTTTCGTGGTACTATAGGCTATAGTGCGATAATTGTACGCAGGAATGAAACAGGAAAAAGGAGACGAGACGATGAAAGAGAAGAACAAATCATTGCTCTATTTAGCGGGTGTAATTATTGTGCTGGCTTTGTTAGTATATACCACATTGGTAGGATGGACAAACGCGCACAAGGGAACGGCTGAAAATATCATCCTTGGTCTGGATTTGGAGGGTGGTGTGAGTATCACCTATGAAGCCATTGAAGCAAATCCATCGGATGAGGCGATGAAAGATACTGTCAACAAGATGCAGACACGTGCGGAGGCATTTAGCACAGAGTCATCTGTTTATCAGGAAGGTACGAACCGTATCACTGTAGATATTCCGGGTGTAGAGGACGCTACAGAGGTATTGAAGTCTTTAGGTAAAGAAGGTTCCCTGGAGTTTGTTGCGGCAGATGAAATGAAGATAGGTGAAGATAAGGAACCAATTTATAAAAAAATCATTCTCGACGGTAAAGGTGTAGAGGATGCCAAGGCAGCAACGCAGACCGATGAGACAACGAAGCAGAGCGAGTATGTTGTGCAATTGAAGCTTACCGGAAAGGGTGCAAAAAAGTTTGCAAAGGCCACAAAAGAAGCGTATCCGAACAGGGATGTTATCCATATTGTTTACGATGGAAAGATTCTTTCATCACCGGCGGTACAGGCGGAGATTACCGATGGTGAGTGTGTGATTTCCGGAGACTTCAAGACATACGATGACGCAGAAAAGCTTGCTTCCATGATTCGTATCGGTGCACTTCCCTTAGAGTTAAAGGAAATCCGTTCTACTGTCGTTGGTGCCCAGCTTGGTGTGGATGCCATTGACAGCAGTTTGATGGCAGGCGCCATTGGTTTTGGACTGGTTGTACTGTTTATGATTATTTTGTACCGCATTCCGGGATTTTCCTCTGCGGTTGCACTGCTGTTTTATCTGGCAGCTATGCTGGTGACATTGAATGTATTGGATATCACCCTGACATTGCCAGGTATCGCAGGTATCATATTGAATATAGGTATGGCGGTAGACGCCAACGTAATTATATTTGAGCGTATCAAAGAAGAG
>CAZSGT010000585.1:0-1692 GCA_964606215.1 uncultured Lachnospiraceae bacterium | reverse complement strand
TGGATACCGATGTGATTATCCCGGCAAGATACTTAAATTCTTCAGACCCTGCGGAGCTTGCAACCCATTGTATGGAGGATATTGATGCGGATTTTGTGAAGAATGTGAAAAAGGGAGATATCATTGTGGCAAATAAAAACTTTGGATGCGGTTCGTCCAGGGAACATGCACCCATTGCCATTAAGGCAGCAGGTGTAAGCTGCGTGATTGCGGATACTTTTGCCCGGATTTTTTACCGCAATGCCATCAATATTGGACTGCCAATTATTGAGTGTCCCCAGGCGGCAGCAGAAATTGCAGCAGGGGATGAGGTGGAGATTGATTTTGACAGCGGGATGATTACGGATAAAACATCTGGAAAGACCTTTAAAGGTCAGGCGTTTCCAGAGTTTATGCAAAAGATTATCAAGGCAGAAGGTCTGATAAATTATATTAACAGTCAGGAAGCGTAATGCGAGGACGGCGCATGTTCTGGGAGCCGCCGGTAGTGATGGGAGAAATGTTTTTTGTAAAAAATAACAAAGGAAAGGTTGTTTTTGTATTATGAATAAGAAGATTGCTGTGATTAAGGGCGACGGAATTGGTCCCGAGGTAGTAACACAGGCCATGCGTGTACTGGATGCTGTTGCAGACAAATTCGGGCATACATTCCAGTATGAACAGCTGTTGATGGGAGGTTGTTCCATTGATGCTTACGGTGTACCGTTGACGGATGAGACGGTGGAAAAGGCAAAGGCAGCGGACGCAGTTCTGCAGGGTTCCATTGGTGGAGATACGAATACCTCCCCATGGTATAAGCTGGAGCCTTCCCTCCGGCCGGAGGCGGGATTGTTAAAAATTCGCAAGGAGTTAAATCTCTTTGCAAATCTTCGTCCCGCACTGTTGTATCCGGAGTTAAAGGCAGCGTCTCCTCTTAAAGAGGAGATTTCCGACGCAGGCTTTGATATGATGATTATGCGGGAGCTTACCGGTGGTTTGTATTTCGGTGAGAGAAAGACTGTGGAGGAAGCAGGTAAGAAGAAGGCCATTGATACCCTTGTGTATTCTGAAGATGAGATTCGCAGAATCGCTATCCGGGGATTTGACATTGCCATGAAGAGGCGAAAGAAAGTAACGTCGGTAGATAAAGCAAATGTGCTGGATTCCTCCAGGCTTTGGAGAGCTATTGTCAATGAAGTGGCAAAGGACTATCCGGAGGTGGAAGTAGAGCATATGCTGGTGGATAACTGTGCTATGCAGCTGGTAAAGGACCCTGCCCAGTTTGACGTTATTCTCACCGAGAATATGTTTGGAGATATTTTATCGGATGAGGCGTCCATGATAACCGGTTCCATTGGAATGCTGGCTTCGGCTTCGCTGAATGAGACAAAGTTTGGTCTGTATGAGCCAAGCGGCGGTTCGGCGCCGGATATTGCCGGGCAGAATAAGGCAAATCCCATTGCAACGATTTTATCTGCAGCCATGATGCTCCGGTTCAGCTTTGATATGGAGCAGGAAGCCGATGCAGTGGAAGCCGCAGTGAAAAAAGTATTGGCGGACGGATACCGCACCATCGATATTATGTCAGAGGGAAATACCCTGCTGAGTACCGATGAGATGGGAGATAAGATTATCAGTAACATATAAATTTGCGTTCTGTGTGGAAACAAACGCTGCCGCCTTTGGCGGAATGGCGTATTGTAAGAAAAACAC
>CAZSGT010000584.1:0-1696 GCA_964606215.1 uncultured Lachnospiraceae bacterium | reverse complement strand
GAAATGGAAGCATTGATTTCTGAGCATACGGAAAGACTGCACGCGGACATGTCCCCATGGGGCAGACTGCATGTAAGCAGGATAACAACGAATTCCTCCACCATCCAGATTATTTGTAATAACAGGAGGGAAATCAAAGCAAAACGCAGCCTATATTTTTTTATCTGCCTATAGTTACAGTAGCTCTGTCCCATCGGCTCGAAGCCGGAATCGGTATCCAAGTAGAAATAGGGAACTAGGAGTGTAATTAGTAAAAGCAGGAAAGGTACACCTATTTGATTGGAAAACAGCTTGTTCCATGCTGTGTCATAAAAAAAATATGTGGGACCACTCTGTTTCTCGAAGCGTAGAGCATTCCCCTCCAATCTCTTCCAGCTGTTCATATATTTTTTCGCATGCCGGTAATCCTCCATAAACTGTTCAAACTCTTCGTCACTAATGCCATTTCTGGCATAAAGGTCCGTGATAGTACCATGCTCGCTTAATACCTGCGCATAGTGGGCTGTCTTTTCTTTAATTTCATCAATCTTTTGCTGACTGGAAGTGCCCTGATACGCTTCTACAATGTCTTTATATAAAACATCCTCTTCACTTTCCCTATATTGCAACCAAAAAAAGGCCGCACTAATACAAAAGCAAAGAACAATCCAAAACTGCATTTTTCGAAAGAAACACCGCTTATATTCATATCTGAAGATTTCCCTATGATTCATTTGCATATAAGAATCTCCTCCATACCCAGTAAGTCAGCAGAAGCAGGCCAAATAAGATACACGCCCATATAACCAAAAACAGAAACCGCGCATCTACTGCATGGTTAAAAATATTCACAGCATCATATGTAAGAACCTTATCCAGCTTTAGGATACTAAACGGATTCATGCGCTGCCAAATGCCGTAATCGCGCCTTTGAACCGCACTATATAGGAGATAATAGAAAATACCATTGACACACAAGCTGGCTAAAAACAAGAAAATATAACGCCGGACTATACCGGCCAACAGCAGGACAAGGAACATCACCAGAATAGACGCCATACATTTTAATATCATATCTAAAACACAGGTTCCCAATATATTTAAATGTAAATCACATAAACCATATTGTTCCAGATTCTGTATTGCATTGAACCAATGTTTCATATCCCTCCCGCCAACGCAAGCCAGCAGCAAAATATATGATCCTGCAAAGAAAATATGGATGCACAGGCCATATAGAAAAACAACTCCTATTTTTAACAGATAGGAAGAAAAACCTGTGCCCCGTCCCGTAAAGGAAGACCAAAACAAAGTGTTATTTTCTTTATCCTTCGTCATCAGCAAAAGCCCTGCGGCAGCTACAAGTATAATTAGAAACAGACCAGTATTATGGGAAGACATATCCGTTTTCACTAAGAAAAACCATTCCCAGCCCCCATAGTCCTGGATTTCCAGATTGATTTCCTCGCTGTAGGCTTTTTCCACTGCTGTCACATACTCCCATCGAAAACCGCTCTGCTCCGTTAAAGCCCGCTTTTCCGCCAAAGCCCGCTCATAAAGCCGATTTCGGTTCTCCTTAATATGATCCTGCTTCTCCTTCCAGTAACCAATCCGAAACTGGTCCAGCTCACTCATGCCTTCTACTGAGTGATTTTTATTATAATCATCATAGATGCTGAAATCAAAATCTATTCTGCTCCAAGTTGCCTGGTACACC
>CAZSGT010000583.1:0-1702 GCA_964606215.1 uncultured Lachnospiraceae bacterium | reverse complement strand
CTGTCAGTAACCGTCAGTATAAATTCCAGGTAGTTCTTCACTGTGGCCATATTTTCCATAGCCACTGCCAGACGCTCGGATATCACTTCATCCATGAACCCATAGAACTCTCGAAGCGCGGCGAAAACTGCCGCAAACGCGCCTACAGAGATAATATCCTTTAAAACATAATAAACCAACATCGCAATAATGACACCATAAGCCGATACTGTGAAAACATGGATACAGAAATTGATTTTTTCTTTCCGAACCTGTACACAGAAGTGTAGTCGATTCAGCTTTTTCAGCATCTTATTGTACTTAGTATATTTCTTTTTGGGTACATATATTTTCGCCTTTTTATTGATACCACTAAATGCTTTTTTGCCCATGGAGGTAATGGCTGTGGACTGGATTTTTACTGTCTTAACCTTGGATGCTTTCTTAAATGCATTCTTCCCAATGGATACCACTGTATATTTATAACTTTCCAGCTTCACAGTCTTGGGAATCGTAAGGGTTTTCTTTGCCTTTTTAATACCAACCACCTTGACGGTTCCCTTGTTGTTGATGGCATCATTTACCACCGTATATTTCAGATTGCCTGCAGTATAAGTAATTCCTTTCAGTGCAGGCACACCCACTGCCTTAAATGTAAATCCATTGGTCTTTGCCATCTTCTGTGCCAGAGAACCTTTTTTACCATAAACAGTAATGCCCTTCAACTCGTCAAAAGCATACATACTGATATCGGTTACTGCCTGGTAAATTGTAATACGCTTTAAATTCTTACAATCCTTAAATGCATAGAATTCAATCTTTTCACAATAATACGGAAGCGTAATCTCCTCAATACCACTGTTTGCAAAGGCAGAACTTTCAATAGATGTAATACTCTTTGCCAGATTTACACTTTTAAGATTTGGCGTCTCCGCAAACATAAAGCCCGGAACACTTTTTGCACCCTCCTGAAAGACTACGCTTTTCAATCCGGAACCGTCAAAGCAATATCCGCCGCACTCCGTCAGAGTTTTTGGAATCGTAATGCTTGTCAACAGTGGACAATTCTGAAAGGCATAAAAACCCAGCTTCTTTAATTTATTCGGCAATTTTATAGATGCCAGTTTATCACAGCCCGAAAACACGGTGGTTCCAATCTCGGTGATACTGTCTGGCATATTTACCGTAGTAAGATTCTTTGTCTCGGCTAACAAAAAACCTGGAATCACCGTACTTCCCGCCGCAAATGTTACTGTCTTCAAGCCGGAACCATCAAAACAATATCCGCCACACTCCGTCACGGTTTTTGGAATTGTTATGCTTGTCAGGGCTGTACACCCTTGAAAGGCATAAAAACCAATACTCTTTAAACCATCTGGCAAAGTTACGCTGGTAAGATTTGTGCACTTTTCAAACGCGCCAGAATGAATCGATGTAACCCCTTTTGACACCACAACCGAACGAATCTGAGCCGAAACCAAACTCCATGGTGCTTCTGTCATGTCGCCGCTTCCGGACAGAGTCATTACTCCAGTACTTTCATTCAGTGTGGCTGTGACATTCTCCCCACAGGAATAGGTTGCAGCATCTGCCTTCACACCTGCAAACAGGACCGCACATGCCATCATTCCAAAGGAAAGCACGCCTTTTACGAACATTTTTTTTAATTTCATCGTACTCCTCCATTTCATATTGTTTTAATTATTTTTTCTTCACTTTCATT
>CAZSGT010000582.1:0-1711 GCA_964606215.1 uncultured Lachnospiraceae bacterium | reverse complement strand
GTCGCTAATGCGACGCATTTGCGGCGCAAGAGTTTCGCAAGCGAAACTCTTTTTTACTTTGCCTTCGCGTAAAAAAACAGGGGACATGCTTTTTCAGATAAAGCATGTCCCCTGTAAGTTGTCAGATGAAGTATCCGGTAAAGATGCAGTAGACCAGGATGCACCAGGGTTTTGCCAGCAGGATAATGCCCACAAATTTTTTGGAGGACATTTTCATCAGACCGGATAAATAGCATAAGTAATCATCGGGTGCCAGCGGCAGCAGGATGCAAAGGAACAGCAACCATGCATAACATTTGGAATTTGTTGCCCGTTTCGTCCATTTTTCATATTTTTGAACAGGAACCAGCCTTTCCACCGCAGTAGAACCAAATCGTTTTGCAAGCAGAAAAGCAATAATACTGCCAGCGCAGATTCCCACGTAATTGCATACAAATCCACCCAGCCAGCTAAAGAGCAGGGAACCCACGATACAGCCTGCAAATCCAGGGAGAATCGGGAAGATTACCTGGAATGCCTGGACCAGAATCAGTATACAGGGTCCAAGAAAGCCAAATCCCTTTATATATGTCTGAAAGCTTTCGGTGGAATCAAAATCTCCGTTGGCCCATCCCCATATGATAACGGCACTGCATAAAACCAATGTCAGTATGCCAAGCCATTTACTCCATTTTAAGTAGTCAATTCGTTTAGTCATGTTTGTACTCATACTGCGAGCCTCCTTTGTAGCAATCCTGTGGATTGCTTGCAGTTTAATGTACCAATGTGTGTGCTGTCTATAGTTTCGTCATCTTATGCATATAATATAACACACAGAAATTACTATACTATGAAAGATTTCTTACAAATGTCTTACAGTTTGGAGGGATTTTCTGTACAGAAAATCTCTTTTTTGTTATAATAAAATTGGTTTTTTGGAATTTTTAACCTATATATAAAAAATTTGGGAGGTACGCATATGAAACGTTCGGAGATTAACCACTACATCAAAAAGATGGAGCAGGCAGCGAAAAAATGTGGTTTTGCATTGCCGCCTTTTTGCAATTTAACACCGGAGGAATGGAAGAAAAAGGGAGAAGAGTATAAGGAAGTCCGGGATAATATGCTGGGCTGGGATATTACAGATTATGGTACGGGAGAGTTTGAGAAGGTAGGATTTTCGTTGATTACTCTTCGCAACGGCAACACACAGATGTCCGAGTACACAAAGACCTATGCGGAAAAGCTTTTATATATCATGGAGGGACAGCATTCCCCCATGCATTTTCACTGGAATAAAATGGAAGATATCATTAACCGGGGTGGTGGGAATATTTTGATTCGTGTATATAATGCCACGGAGGATGAAGAACTGGCGGACACTCCTGTAACTGTTCACTGTGACGGCAGGGAGTTTACGGTGCCAGCCGGAACCCAGGTGCGGCTGACGCCGGGAGAGTCCATCACCATTTATCCCTATATGTATCACGATTTTGATGTGGAACCGGGAAGCGGGGATGTGTTGCTGGGAGAGGTTTCCATGTGCAACGATGACAATACCGACAACCGTTTTTATGAGCCGGTGGGACGATTCCCCGAAATAGAAGAGGATGAGGAACCCTATCGTCTGCTGTGCAATGAATATCCCCGATAGAACATAGCAATAAGGAGGCTTACAGCATGAGTACAAATATGAAGAATCAGAGCAGAGAACGGAATTTATCCATGGTAA
>CAZSGT010000581.1:0-1712 GCA_964606215.1 uncultured Lachnospiraceae bacterium | reverse complement strand
GGAATCTCCATCGTAATCCCCATCACGTCGTCAAAAACCACCACTTCTTCCGTGCAGGTATCCCGCTTAATCTTCTCCGCCGTGTTAAAATCTGTAAGATAGCGCTTCGCCAATATCTCCGTAAACCCATCTCCCGCAGAGGGAATCATGCCATAAGCAACAATACTTCCATCCTTGGTAACAGAAATATCCGATGTTCCGGCTCCCACGTCCACCAGAGCAATATTCAGCAGCCGGAACTTTTCCGGAATCGCCACATTGATGGCCGCAATAGGCTCCAAAGTCATATTCGCCACATACAGACCGGCTTTCTCCACCGCTGCATACAGACCGTCCACCACCTCATCGGGGAGGAAAGTGGCAAGCACTTCTGCACTGATACCGTATGCCTTATGGCTCTCCAAATTGGAAATCATATAATCATTCAAATAATAATGAATCACGGAATAACCTACACAGTAAAACGTCAAGTCAATCTGTTTAGTATCTTCCCTGAGCTGGTCGTAGGCCTTCTCCACTCCCAGCATCTCCAGCGCATAAATATGTTCATTACTAATGACAGTCTCTGCGCCAAATTTCTGCTCCACCTTGACATTTATTGTCTTGAGCACTCGTCCTGCCGCCGCAATACAAACGTCCCGAAGGGGTTCTTCAATCATATCTTCCAGCTCAGTCTTAATGGCAAAAATTGTCTCGGCAACCTTGTTGATGTCATGGATTTGCCCATCCAGCATCGCTCTTGTCACATGCTCCTTTGAAACCTGGGCAACCACCACAAACTCCTCGCCTTTTTTGTATCCTACTGTACCTACCACACTTCTGGTTCCTATATCAAGGCCAAAAACCAGAGGTCCTGGATATTGTTTTTTCATAATCAGCCTCCGCCTTATTCTGGTATGTTTTGATTCTGGTATGTTTTGATTCTGGTATGTTTTGATTCCGGCAGCGTTCTGCCGAAATACCATCTCCCTGTTCCGGCATTTTATCTGCCAAAAATATTATAGCATATCTATAGCACTGATTCTAGTAATAATTCTATCTGCTCCCGAATCGCCGCCACATCCCCGTTATTGTGGAGAACGGCATGGCTGCGTGCCAGAAAAACCTCTTCTGGAAGCTGTTCTTTCATAATCGCATCCATCTTTTCGTCCGTGTATCCCCTGCTGTCTTTCAAACGTCTTCGGCGCACCTCCTCCGCCGCCTGCACATACCATACCTGTTCGCAAAGAACGTCCAGTCCGGTCTCCAGCAGCAGGGCGGATTCTATCACAAGCAGACCATCCTTCCCCTGTTCTTTTTTCATTTCTCTTGCAATATACTCTTTCACAAAAGGATGTATGATGCCGTTTAACTTCTCAAGTGCCTCCTCATTGCCAAATACCTTCGCCCCCAAGACATTTCTGTCTATGGTCCCGTCTTCCCTGCGGATATCTTCTCCAAAGGTGTCAACAATTGCATCATAGCTTTTCTCCCCAGGCTTCATGGCAAGATGCCCAATCTCATCCGTTATAAGAAGCACCGCACCAAAGACATCCTGCAGCACTGCCGCCACCGTGGATTTCCCACATCCCACTCCCCCTGTCAAACCGATAACCTGCAAAATATTTCCCCTCTTTCGTCTTCCACATCAATGTGCCTCAAACCAGCTGTTTCCTCTCTACACCTTCTCGTCCAGTATCACGTAAATACCCGGCATCCACATCAATGCGCCT
>CAZSGT010000580.1:0-1720 GCA_964606215.1 uncultured Lachnospiraceae bacterium | reverse complement strand
GCTCTGCGGAGCGTCCAACCGCACAGGTGGAATTTATTTTGGCAATCTGTAAAATATATACCAAAGAAAGCTGTTTATGTGATATCATATAAGTACAACTCCTTAACTGGTGAATATGGTTAATAAAACAGTCTAAATCCCCCAACAGACGCATTTTTACCATCAAAGGGAACTCTGGCACATAGTCCGGAAGAGAATAGTTCGGAAGAGAAATAGAAATCAGAATAGAGAGCGTAAAAACATGGATGGAAAACAATTTGGGGATAAAGTCCTCACCAATATTGCAAGGGTAATCGTAGGAAAAGAACAGACCTCCAGACTTCTTTTAACGGCGTTGCTGGCTGACGGGCATGTATTGCTGGAAGATGTACCGGGTACAGGCAAAACAAAGCTTGCCAAGACTCTGGCCAAAAGCATCAGCGCGGATTTTTCCAGAATCCAGTTTACACCGGATCTGCTGCCCAGCGATGTGACGGGCATCAATGTATATGACAGACAACAAAATAAATTTGTTCTACGCAAAGGGCCTGTTTTCACCAATATTCTTCTGGCAGATGAAATCAACCGTGCCACGCCCAGGACGCAGGCCGGATTGCTGGAGTGTATGGAAGAACGGCAGGTAACGATTGACGGCGAGACATACATCCCGGGAACTCCCTTTTTCGTAATTGCGACCCAGAACCCGGTGGAGACCACAGGAACCTTTCCGTTGCCCGAAGCACAGACAGATCGGTTTATGATGTGCCTTTCTATGGGATTGCCGGACAAAGCGGAAGAACTTGCCATCTTTGAAAAGTACATGCATAAGGAACCCTTGACGGAACTGGAGAGCGTACTGACATTGGACGAACTTGCGCAGGCCAGGTCAGAGGCCGGCAAAGTCTTCGTACACAAGTGCGTGCAGGAGTATATGATAGATATTGTAGGAGCTACCCGAAAAGGCGACCAGATTATTATGGGATCCAGTCCCAGAGGAAGTCTTGCTCTTTTGCGCTGTGCAAAGGCTTATGCCTATCTGGATGGGAGAACATACGTGTCTCCGGATGATATTAAGGTATTGGCAGTTCCTGTATTGGCACATCGCATCGTATTGGGATACGGTATGGGAGGTATCGATGGCGCCGGGAAATTAGTAGAGAAGATTATTTCTTCCACCCCTGTTCCCACAGAGGAATTCAAAAAATGACAAAACTGGTTGGAATCGGCATTCTTGGATTTTTTCTTATGTTATTTCAGAAAATGCTCTATGAAAAGTTATGGTATCGACATCTGCATGTCAATATATCTTTTGGAGCAGACCATATTTTTCAGGGAGAACAAGGGGAGCTAAAGGAAATCATTGAGAATAGAAAACGGCTGCCTTTGGTCATGCTGAAAGTAAAATTCAAAACAGACCGACGACTGCTGTTTGATAATCATAAAGGCTCCCGAACGACGGATCAATATTACCGGAATGATGTGTTCCGCATCGGCGGAGGCGAGAAGGTGACACGTACCCTGAAATTTACTGGAGGCAGGAGAGGATATTACACCATAGACGAAATCAGTCTGGTTGCCTCAGATCTGTTTTTTCTGGATCAGATGATGGATGAGCAGCGTATAGAGACTGTGTTGTATGTATATCCAAAACCCTATGACAGCAGTAAACTGACGCAGTCTTTGATTCAGATTAACGGCGAGATTTTATACGAAATGGCCAATACTTATAACGAAATGGCAC
>CAZSGT010000579.1:0-1728 GCA_964606215.1 uncultured Lachnospiraceae bacterium | reverse complement strand
CACAGCGTCAGCAGGAGCATATCCCCTTTGTGGAAGAAGTCGTAGACGGTCTTTCTCACCCCGCGTCACCTCCTTTTCTGCCTTTAGACGGCGGGGACGGCGGAACAGTTGCGTTCCACGTAACATTCCTATTGTACCATGGCGGCGGAAAAAAAGAAAGGGCGAACTTGCGGTTTTTGCGCGGGTGTGGTATGCTGGGGGAAAGGTGGGCGGCAAGGGAGACGGAATATCTCCTTGCCGTCTAAGGGAGAGATCATATGTCCCAAAAGACGTATCACTATATAAAGCAAAACGTATTGGAATCCGTTGGGATCGAATTTGTATATCAAGGGGTCCAGTACACGGTGATCCCGCAAAACGGAAGGGTTTCTCTCTGTAACTGCGCGACGGGGAAAACGGAGCTGTTTGCGGATTTTGACGCTTTTGCCCGCTGCGAACCAATGACAGACGTGTGGAAGAAAGATGTTTGGGTCGATCGCATCGAGAATAGATATTACGCGAAAAAAGACGAGTTTATTGACAACGTAAATCTGGGACTTGAAATCGAGTTTATCTGTTGCGGCTTGGGCTACTTTCTTTCCTCTCATTATGTTGAGGGGAAGCGGGTTTTTTATGTGTACTGCCCTCACACGCAAACCTCGCAAGAATTCGCAGGTACGGAAGAGTTATTAAAGATATCGTTGAACGGCGTTCCTCTGGACAGGTGCTGGGGGAAAATTCAAATTATGAGCTATTGAAACGGGAGCCGTTCTTTTGACTTAACAGGATCCCAGTACGTCATACTAAAACCCCGAGGAGGTGACCGCCCGTGACATTCCAAACTTACTCCCCCGCTGAGACCGAACAGCTTGGGGAAAAACTGGCTTCCAAGCTGACCGGGGGGGCGGTATTGGCCCTGCGGGGGGACTTGGGGGCGGGCAAGACCGCCTTTACCCGGGGGCTGGCCCGGGGCCTCGGCTACGCCGGGGCGGTGACCAGCCCCACCTTTACCATCGTCAACGAATATGAGGGCGGGCGGCTGCCCCTCTTTCACTTTGACCTCTACCGCCTCTCCTCCTCTGATGAGCTTTGGGACATCGGCTGGGAGGACTATTTGGACCGGGGGGGCGTGTGCGCCGTGGAGTGGAGCGAGCGGGCGGAGGAGCTGCTGGAAAACGCCGTTTCCGTCACCCTGCGCCGTTTGGACGACACGGCGCGGGAGATCACCGTGGAGGGGGTGGCCCTGTGAACATTCTTGCGCTGGAAGCCTCCGCCAAGGCGGCAAGCTGCTGCGTGTGCAGAGACGACTTTCTGCTGGCCCAGAGCTATCAGCACAGCGGGCTGACCCACTCCCGCACCCTCCTCCCCATGGTGGAGGATATGCTGAAAAACAGCGAGCTTTCTCTGGACGGCATGGACCTCATCGCCGTGGCCAACGGCCCGGGGTCGTTTACAGGGCTTCGCATCGGGGTGTCCACCGCCAAGGGGCTGGCTTGGGGGAAGGGGCTCCCCTGCGCGGGATGCTCCACCTTGGAGGCCATGGCGTGGAATCTGGCCCATTTGGAGGGCGCGGACATCTGCTGCGCCATGGACGCGCGGCGGTCTCAGGTCTACGCCGCCCGGTTCGTCATCGAGGGCGGAAAGCCCGTTCGGCTTCGCTCTGACGAGGCCATTTCCGTCGCCGCTTTGGCGGGTGAGGCGGAAAAGCGAAAAAAAACACAGATTTTGGTTGGCGACGGCTGGGAGCTG
>CAZSGT010000578.1:0-1731 GCA_964606215.1 uncultured Lachnospiraceae bacterium | reverse complement strand
TTCAGAGGATGCAAAAGTATATGCCTTGTCTATTTCTTATGTGGTGTTTGTGTTAATCGTGCTGATTGTTACAAAAGTACTGTTGGCAGACGCTGTTGATGAAATGCGGGGATTGTTTTATTAATAAGAGTCGGATGCAGGAAGGCGATATGGAATACGCCTTTCGCATCTGAATCATAATTTACTTTGTTAGAGTGCCAGAAAGGGACGGCAGATTAGTCCGGCAGGAGACATGGCACTCTAAATTCATGTATTTGGAGGAAAAATAAATGATTTGTTCAAGTTGTAACAAAGAGATTGAGGACGGAAGCAGATTCTGTGAATTTTGTGGTGCATCCCAGCAGGGAGACCAGCCATCCGGACAGTCCATGAACGGGCAGCAGGAGCAGGGAGACCAGCCATCCGGACAGTCCATGAACGGGCAGCAGGGAGGCCAGCCATCCGGACAGTCCATGAACGGGCAGGCACCCCAGGAAGGTCAGCCGTCAGGACAGTTCATGAACGGGCAGCAGGGAGGCCAGCCGTCGGGACAGTCATATGGACAGCCATCCAGTGGTCAGCAGGGGCAGACAACAGGTCAGTCCTACGGACAGTCCATGGGTGGACAGATGTCACCGGGACAGTCTCCTATGGCACAGAGACCACCCAGGCAGCCCATGAGTACCGCAGTGAAGATGATTATTGCAGCAGCCGTAGCGGCGGTTGTCATTATTGGGATTATACTGGTGGTGGTATTAAACCGGAAGACAACAATCAATTTACAGGATTATGTAACGGTAAAATTTGATGGTTATGATACGGTGGGCACCGCGTCGGTTAAATTTGACTACGATGCTTTTTATGAGGATGCAAAAAAGAGCCGTAAGGTGAAAAAGCAGATGGAAAAAGCCGGAGAGTTGGATAAGATTGAATCATCTGACGATTGGGAAGCGCTGGCGAAAGCCATGCAAAGTGCCATGTCCGTATACAATTTTGCAAGTGGACTGGATTGGAAACTGGACAAGGACGATAATCTGTCCAATGGAGATAAAGTCAACGTTATCTTTACCTTTGACAATGAAAAAGCGGCAGAGTCCGGGATTAAGTTTGAGGGAGAAAAGGCAGAGTTTACGGTCAGCGGCTTACAGGAAGTCAAAGAGATTGACCCTATGGCAGATGTTACCGTAGAGTTTTCGGGCACATCGCCGGATTGTTCAGCCAAGATTGTAAACAATTCCACAGAAGAAGCGTTGCAGGATGTGTACTATAGCTTGAGTAAATCCTACGATATTGCCAAAGGTGAGAAGGTCACGGTTTCTATCGATTATGATGCAGACATAGAAGAATATTATCTCGGAAGGTATGGATGTAAGTTTTCCAGTACTTCAAAGGAATTTACCTGCGACAAAGTCGATGAGTATGTGTCTAAGCTTGACGATATAGATGCGGATACCATGGCGAAGATACAGAAGCAGGCCACCGATGTCATTAACGGATATTTTGCCGGTAAGAAAAATAGTTTTGCTCCCGGAAAGATTAACTTTGAGGGTTGTTATTTCCTGACAGCAAAGGATTTCAGTACCTGGAGTTACAAAAATATGCTGTATGTAATATATTCCAGCGAAGTGAAAGGCAAGAAGAAAGGCAGCTTCAAGAAAACTAAAGTATTTTTGCCGGTGAGGTTTACGAATGTATTAAAATATGCAGACGGAACCCTGTATGTAGATTTGAATGTAAACAGCATTGAAGGAT
>CAZSGT010000577.1:0-1735 GCA_964606215.1 uncultured Lachnospiraceae bacterium | reverse complement strand
CTTTTACATCCGAAAAGGTCTGATAAAACTGATTCAGATGACTGGCCGGTGTATTTGTTCCAATATACGTTTCCGTGGTAAGAAAGGTAATCTCCACCTGCAGCGGCGTATTGGATAAACTTCGCAAAAGCTGTACCTCCGTCTCCTCTTTCAGCGGCATCAGATTTAAAACGGCAATATGTAAAGGACGAATATCCTGTTTGCCGGCACGCACTTCATCCATCATAAAGATATTCTCATTTTCCATGATTCTTTTTGCGGGCAAATCGTTTTGTACTTTAATCGGCATACATATCCCTCTTTCCTGCGCATCCGCGCTCTTTTACAATAAGCTGCTCGCGGAAGCGTGACAGCGTTTGTTATCATATACTGGCTCACATAGTATGGCAGCACATTTTACCTATACTGCCCCCCGACCATGTGACAGCGTTTGTTATTCCTTGATTATATATAGTAACACTACTTTCCTTTTTCGGCAACATCACACCATAGCCATAAACTCTTCCTCTGTAATAACCGGAATCCCCAGTTCCTTTGCCTTTTTATTTTTCGATGAGTTGGAAGTATTGTCATTGTTAATCAGATAATTGGTTTTGGAGGAAACACTTCCGTTCACCTTTCCACCTCTGTCTTCAATAAACTTTTTTAACTCTCCACGATTGGCAAACTGCTTGACGGAACCGGTGATTACAAACTGTACACCCTCTAACTGCCCTGCACCCTCCACAGGCTTTTCGGTTTCTAATGTTACGACTTCCAGCAGATGGTCTACTATCCAGTTATTCTTTTCGTCCTTAAAATAATCCACAAATGCCTTTGCCAACACCTCACCCACGCCAGAAATATCCATCAGCTCTTCTATACCGGCATGGCGCAGCTTTTCTATATCCGCTCCCAGCGCTTTCACAATCATCCTGGTGTTGGATAAACCGATACCGGCAATTCCCAGACTATTTAAAAAATTCGCCAATGCCACATGGCTGGCCTTCTTTGCCGCCTCCGTGAGATTTTCGTAGGATTTCTCCCCAAAGCCTTCCATATTTACAATAACATCCCGGTGCTGTTCCAGCTTAAACAAATCTGCCGGCTCCTTCAGTATGCCCAGCCCAATGAATTTCTCTATCGTTGACTCGCTGACGCCTTCCAGATTCATTGCATCCCTTCCAACCAAATGGGAAAAAGCTTTCACCTTTTTTGCCAGACAATCTGGATTGACACAATACAACGTTTCTACACCTGTCTCATCCTTAATCTCCGTTTTTCCGCCACATACCGGACATGTTTCAGGAATTTCCAACGTGCCGCTCCTGGTCAAATTCTCTGCAATCTGGGGAATAATCATATTTGCCTTGTAGACCTTGATTCGATCACCAATCCCCAGCGCAAACTGTTTTACAATACTGACATTGTGGATACTTGCTCTGGAAACCGTCGTTCCCTCCAGCTCCACCGGCTCAAAAATTGCCACCGGATTGATAAGCCCTGTTCTGGATGCGCTCCACTCTACCTCTTTTAAAACCGTTTCCGCTTCCTCATCTGCCCATTTAAAGGCAATGGCATTACGGGGAAATTTTGCCGTCTGCCCCAGGGATTCACCATAAGAAATATCTTCCAACAAAAGAACTAAGCCGTCGCTGGGCACATCAAAAGACGAAATCTTTTCTGCAAAAAAAGCAACACTGCAAAGCAGTATGTTCAGAAGTGGATGCCCATCGTGGCCGCTTCGCAGTCTGTT
>CAZSGT010000576.1:0-1742 GCA_964606215.1 uncultured Lachnospiraceae bacterium | reverse complement strand
GGTTTCGTATTTTTCCTGTTTCGACATTCCACTGCTCTTTTTAAGAACGCTTTTTTTATACGCTGTTTCCAGCTGTTTCCGTTCGTCTTTTGTCAATACCATTTTGTTTGACTTTTTGCCTGCCGCCTTCAATCCGAAAAGTTTCTTCATGTCTGCCAGCACTTTTTTAAAGCTGGTTTTCTTTTTCTTATAACGAGAAACATACTTGCGGTTATACTCTTCAAAGGAAATCTTCTGCTTACTCAGTAATGGTAAATACGTGTCATACTTTGTCCCTGCCGCACCAATGGTCAAACCTCCGGTCTCATGGTCTCCTGTGACGATGATCAGTGTCTCTTCTTTATGTTCTGCCGCAAATTTCACCGCCACTGAAACGGCATCGGCAAATGCTATCGTATCATGAAGTGCAGATGCGGCATCATTTGCATGACATGCCCGGTCTATTTTTCCACCCTCACACATAATAAAAAATCCATGTTCATTATCTAGCAGCTCCACACCCTTTTCGAGGTAGTCTGCCAACGCCCAGCTTTTCTTACTTCGGTCCAACTCGTACGGCATCATGGATGCATCACCCGAATCCGTCGAGTCCACCGTGATAATAGCCGGCAATGTACGGAGATTCTTTGCCTCTTTCTTCGTTCGGGCAACCGTGTATCCTGCCTGTTTCGCCCGTACATATAAACTTTTTTTATTTTTCTTTGCGCCACGTGGCTGAAGGAAACTTCCTCCCGCAAAATAATCAAAACCAGATGCTATCAAATCCTTACCTATCTGATAATAATTGGAACGACTGCTCTGATGAGCATAAAATGCTGCAGGCGTCGCATCGTTAAGATTGACAGAAGAAATAATTCCAACCTTCATTTGCATCTGCTTATGCACCTTTTCCGCAATCGTCTCATAAGAAACTTTCGCCGTTTCATTCATGTTGAGCCGCCCCGCATAGGTTTTATGTCCACTGGCAATCGCCGTCCCCGCCGATGCGGAGTCCGGAATAAAGCTGTTTGTATTATAGTTGACCACAGAACCTGCCACCGGAAAATTCATAAAAACTAACGGACTCGGACCATCCAGAACAGCGCCTTTATGATTCTTGCGGCTCGGAAGCGCCTGCATATAGTCTTTATCCTGCATCGCACCCATATAGTCTGCCGCCAGCTGCGCCTGTGGATAACTCATTCCATCTCCAATGAAGAGGAATATGTATTTGGGCGTCTTCGTGCTTGCCGTCTGGTCATCTGCTACCTGTATGCCAACCGTCTGCGCATCTGACGTCTGTCCATCTGTGGTTCGTTCACCTGCCGCCTGCACCTGTGTCGTCTGTACAAAATGACTGTCCTCCCCATCTCTCGAATTGGAAGAACAGCCAATGAATGTCAAACCTATTAAAAACAAGAACGCAGCAACTGAATATATTTTCTTCACTCGCATATATATCACCTGCAAATCGCTTTTCAAACTATGAATATCTTATATCGCAAACCAGCCATACTTCAAACTTATTTTACATACGCTGTTGCAAGATTCGCCTCCAGGCTGTCTTCCATAGCTGTGCCAGCAAACATACTCTCAATCTCACTGATTGCATTCTCCGCCTGGGCAATCTGTGTCTGTACAGCCGCAGAAATACCTGTATTCACTGTATTTCCATTGTTATTTTTGCTGGCTGTCTCTGTAGAATTTCCAGACAACACTTTATTTACACCACCAGTAGAATAGCTTGCCTTCTGGAAAAAGTC
>CAZSGT010000575.1:0-1754 GCA_964606215.1 uncultured Lachnospiraceae bacterium | reverse complement strand
CAATAATAATCAAAATATTTCTCCCGCAGAAGGCGGTAAGTTCCTCTGGGCAGATAGATTTTCTGTCCATTATCCATCTGTGCCTCCTGAACATTCAGACTAACAATATGCTCCAGATGGACAATATAGGAAGCGCCCACTTTTACCAGCTCCTGACAGACTGCACACATCTCATAAATCTTTGCCATTGTTAAATTCTGCAGCACTTCTGTGCCATCCACCATATAAATACACTGGTGTTTCCCCTGCGCTTCACAGTATACAATATCATTTAATGATACTCTTGTAAGCATTCCTTCCACGCGCAGCAGAATGCATTTCTCCCGCTCCTCTTCTGCCTCTTTCCAAAACCGGTCCAACAGAGAAAATAATTTATCTTCCTGTACCGGCTTGAGCAAATACTGGGAAGCCTCCACATCAAAGGCATCCAATGCATGTTCTCTGGACGTAGTAAGAAAAACCAGATTTGCTGTGCTCCCCATGTCACGAAGCCGTCTCGCTGCTTCCATCCCTATGGGAGCACTTTCTCCTGTTTCTCCCGGCATATAAATATCCATAAAGACTACATCCGGCGAATACTCCCGTTCTCTGACCATATAGAGTAACTCATCCGTACTTTCAAAACATTCTATCATAAGGTCTACGCTGGTATGTTTTTGCTCATATGCACTCAATAATTTTTCTGTTTTGTTAAGCTCTGCTGTCTCGTCATCACAGAGTGCTATCTTCACTGTCATTCTTTCTCCTGTCCGGGTTCTCTGTCCTCTTTGTGAATCGGCTCTATATTCATAATCAATCGGAAAACAAACACACCCTCTTCATTTTTAAAATCGTATTCTCCATCATACTTCTCTGCAGTTCGAATAATACTTGAAACTCCAATGCCACCTGTAAACTCTGATTGTGGCTGTCCGTCCTTTAATTTGGTTTCCATCCTGCAGGTGTTACGGCAGGAAATAATTAGTTTATTTTTCTTTTTCCTGAGCCTCAGATGAATAAAACATTCCCGTTCGTCCAAATGCTTTTTCACTTCCATGCAGGCATAGATTGCATTTTCATAAGCATTGGCAAGAATTGCCACCAGATCAAGGCTTGGAAACCTGAGATTTTTGCCAAGCTCCACATCCAGAGTCACCTTGATATCTTCACTCCTGGCCTTTCTGGTATATGCCACCAGAATATTGTTGACTGCGATATTAGAACATATCATTTCCGGTACGCCCTGTGCAATTTCCTCCTCATACTCCTTGAGATATTGTAACAATTCATCGCTCTGTCCCCTGCGTGCGTACTCTGCTATGACTGCATTATGGTGTCTTGCATCATGGCGGATTCTCCTGCCCGATTCTACTGACTCTTCCAGAATTTCCAGCTGCCGTTCCAACAACCTGTAATTCATCTGGATGAGCTGTTTTTCTCTCTCATATTCCTTCTCTTTTCCAATATGCAGATAGAAGCGGAATATCAGAAGCTGCAACGTCCCCGTCAGGAAAAAATTGATGACTATCTGATAAATACGATGCAGGTTCATTCCTTTATTCAGACCTGGATTCAGAATGTAACCGATTCCAAGCAGAATACAGATAATCATAATGACAACACTGAACGTATCTACTTCCTGTTCCACATAATTGCCAAATTCATGCATGGATTTCCGTACATATTTTTCCAGCAGCAGTATGAGAAGACCGATTATCAAAATACGTACAATGATATCTGCCCATATATTCCGGTCAAATAAAATAATGGAAATC
>CAZSGT010000574.1:0-1754 GCA_964606215.1 uncultured Lachnospiraceae bacterium | reverse complement strand
CCTTAAAGAATGCTGCCAGTGCCATGAAGGGTGCCTACTCATATTTGCACCCAGATTACTGGAAACGGAAATTGATTCACTTGGTTATTGTCATTCCAATTGTATTTTTAATTTATGGATTAATTTATGGCCTTATATTGATGAAACTTACAGGTATGACAGATGCTACTATGCCATGGATACTCAAAGCTATAGATATGCTCTTTATTGTTATAACATCTATTATATGTGCATATTTTTATCCTTTTTCTCTCTGGTGGTATAAACAGAGTTTTACCGGAGCCACGCTCAATGATACGGTATTTATCGGAACCTTTTCTGGTGTAATGCTTAGGAAAATCGGAGCTATGATTTTTGGCATTGTTCTTGCAGGAGTATTGGCACCGATTACGGGACCACTGGCTCTGCGGAAGTGCAGAAAAAAGAATATGATCATCGGTGAGGAAGGTGACTTTAAGTAAAGAGGATAAAAAAATTTGAAGTATGGGAGGATTAAATATGAGAAGAACAAAAATTCTGACCTTTTTTGTTGTAACGGCAATGACAATGAGCATTGTCACTGGCTGTGGAAATGTTACCGATGTGTCGGATTCGGTTCCGGCCGATGAGGTCGTTGTGGATGAAGAAGGAACCATGAAGGACGCAAATCTCATCAAGGACGAGGTTTTTATTGAGGATGAAGTTTTCATCGAAAATGAAGCTGTTGTCGAAGGTGAAGAAGATGATAAAGAGACCGTCAAAGACGAGGATAAAGAGACTGTTGAAAATGAAGAAGACGAAGTCGCCATCAAGAAAGATGAAGCCGTCATCAAGGATAAAACAGAGGCTGTTGCGAAAACGACTGAAAATGCAGTTGCATCCGGGGCTTCTGAAACCACATCCGCACAGGTTGAATCTGTGCAAGCTGCGTCCGCGCAGGCTGAACCGGCACAGGCTGAATCTGCACAAGCTGCGTCTGCGCAAGCTGTATCCGCACAGATTGATCCAGCACAGGTTATATCCGCACAGGCTGACCCCATGGATTGGGGGGCTGTGACGAATTCGGGCGGTTTCTACTTTTGTGAGTGCGGATTTGAGACGGCTGATTCTGAAATTTTATACCAGCATGTCGTAATGCATATTTTTGGTAATGCGTTGAATAATGCGTTTGCGCAGAACGCTTCCTGGTCTGTTTCCGAATCCGCTTCCGAATCCACTCTTGAGACATCTGCTTCTGCATCCGGCCATGTGCATGAATGGAAAGAGCAAACCAATGAGCGCTGGGAGTCTCAAATCGTGACAGTAGTAGACGAGCCGGCACAATATAAGGAGTATAGTTTGTACAGAATGTACTGGTATAATACAGGCACATGGGAGGAGACGCGAGACCACACTCGTTTTAGGGCATGGATGGAGGACGAGGAGGGCGGAATGCTCTATGCAACCCTTAACATAAATAAACCCGAAGATAGCCCTTTGTTTTTAGGATATAATGATTTGGGGCAACCCTCTTTTACAGGCGATCATGCCATCATCTGGCCGCTATATGACGTAATTCCGGCAGTCACCCACGAGGAAGACCAGGGATATTACGAAACTTATGTGGAGTATTACTGTGACTGCGGCGCAACCAAAAACTAAAGTATCTCTTGCAGTAGTTGTTTCACTTTTAAAGAAAGAAGGATGAAGCTGCCTGGCGTGTCGGCAGAACGGATTTTTGATGCGGACTTTTTGACATGGGAAAGTATGGGGCGCAGAAAGACGTAGAGAAACAC
>CAZSGT010000573.1:0-1755 GCA_964606215.1 uncultured Lachnospiraceae bacterium | reverse complement strand
TTACAGCGATATTCATTCGGAGGCATTGTATTATGTTCCTCTGGAAAAATCCTATGAAGTCTGGAATCTGAAGATAACCAACAACTCGGATTCTGCCAGGGAGCTGACGATTACGGGATACGCAGAGTTTACAAACAATAATAATTATGAGCAGGATCAGGTGAACTTGCAGTATTCACTGTTTATAACCAAAACGGAATTTTTTAAAAACCGAATCTGTCATTCCATCCACGGAAATCTGGATGCTCTGAAAGAGGGAGAAGAGGTGGATCACAAAAGAGTTATCCAGCGGTTTTTCGGGCTGGCAGGAGCCGAAGTATCCTCCTACTGCGGTGACAGGGAAAAATTTATCGGAAGATATCACGACTACGGCAACCCAGCAGGAGTGCTGGCAGGGGATTTGGGGGGAGAATTGAGTTATAACGAGAACGGATGCGGCGCACTCTCTTCCGTCATTACATTGGAGCCGGGAGAAACGAAGAGCATTGCCTTTGTTTTGGGGATGAAAGAAGATGCAGAGGCAGAAAAGATTCTTGCAGAATATCAAAATGCAGAAGAGGTCTGTGGCAAAGAGCAGGGGCAGCTGATTTCATACTGGCAGGGAAAATTATCCCATTTCCAGGTGAAGACGCCAAGTCCGGAATTTAATACCATGATTAACACGTGGAATGCATACAACTGCTTTATGACATTTATCTGGTCCCGGGCAGCTTCCTTCATCTATTGCGGACTCCGCAACGGATATGGATACCGGGATACGGTACAGGATATTCAGGGAATTATTCATCTGGCGCCGGAAATGGCGGTAGATAAAATTCGTTTCATGCTTTCTGCCCAGGTGGATAACGGCGGTGGACTGCCCCTTGTGAAATTTACCCATCAGGCAGGGCAGGAAGATACGCCAGATGATTTATCCTATGTACAGGAGACAGGACATCCGGCATATCGGGCGGATGACGCTTTGTGGCTGTTCCCTACTGTATACAAATATGTTTCCGAATCCGGGGATATGGCGTTCATCAATGAAGTGATACCTTTCGCCAACAAAGACCAGGGAACGGTATATGAGCATTTGAAGCGTGCCATTGATTTTTCCATGAATAGACTGGGACCACACGGGCTTCCTGCCGGGCTGTACGCAGACTGGAACGACTGCCTGCGGCTGGGCAAAAATGGGGAATCCAGTTTTGTGGCGCTGCAATTCTATCTTGCCATGACCATTCTGAAGAAATTTGCAGAATATAAAGAAGACCAGGAATACATTACCTATCTGGATGAACAGCAAAAAGAGCTGGGAAAACGCATTGAAGAGCTTTGCTGGAATGAGGACCGGTTTATCCGTGGCTTTACAGAACGGGGGGAGGTTATTGGAAAACGCGACGACCCGGAGGCAAACATGTGGCTGAACCCACAGAGCTGGTCTGTCATCAGCGGTCTTGCCACAGACCAGCAGGCGGATGCGGCACTGGATTCTGTACATAATATATTGAATACAGAATACGGAGCTATGTTGATGTATCCGCCCTATCATGCCCATGCTTTTGACGGGGCTTTGGCGGTGATATACAATGCTGGTGTAAAAGAAAATGCCGGAATCTTTTCACAGTCACAGGGTTGGATTATTCTGGCAGAAGCGTTGCGGGGACACGGTGAGAGGGCATATGAATACTTTAGGGAAAATGCACCGGCTGTCCAGAACGACCGTGCAGAAATCCGCAAACTGGAACCGTACTGCTATGGACAGTTTACGGAGGG
>CAZSGT010000572.1:0-1757 GCA_964606215.1 uncultured Lachnospiraceae bacterium | reverse complement strand
ATTCGTTGGTCAACACATCATTTGTGGGATCGCCGTTACAGAAACGATCCACATAAATCTGGTACATAACGGCTCCCTTGGCCCAGCCGGGTGTCTTAAATCCGGGAATGATCACAAAATCATAGTATTCGTTGACATCCTGCACCAGTCCCCTGGTATCATAGTAACAGCGCAGCCTGCCTGTCAGTATTTCGAAATAATAAGCAGCCTTGTCCTGCTCCAGCTGCAGTTCATACGTATAATAATCAAAGTTTCCTTCCGGTTCCACTTTAGACATCAGATATCGTTCGCCCCTGTACACCAGGATGACCCTGTCCACATTATTCTTGGCAGTTCTGAACTTTATCGTAACCTTGTCAAAAGGTTCCGGCTCGGCCGGGCTGATATAATTCTCCGTGGTATCTGAAAAAAGGGCTCGTTTATTAAAAACCGGACGCATGGTCGAAATATACTGTCTGTTATTTTCAAGCTGTTTTATCTTATCCAAATCCAAACCCATCTGTGTATTCATTCTCCTATACTTAGCATAAAATGAACTTACTTCTATTGTACTGAAAACAGCGTCCTAATTCAACACTTTTTTTCACCCGAAAGCGCGGTGAACGGTAAAAAGGACAGCCATGGGGTGACTGTCCTTTTTAGAGAAGGTATTTCTTACTTATGGGGTATAGCAAAAAACTATATAATGTATTGGGGGGTTACAAACATTATAATATCATCCGCACCCCATTTTGGCTATTCTCAAATTTCACAAACATTACAAAAACAGTATATATTTTTTGTTTATTTTTTACAAAGACTTATTGTGAAAATTAACAAGAAAACAATGCCTCAAACTCATTCCTGCCGATTTTTTCCTTTTCCAGCAGCAGTTTTGCGCAACTGTGCAACACCTGCTCGTGCTCAAGAATGATCTCCTTTGCCCTGGCATAGCAATCATCAATAATGGTCTTGACCTCTTTGTCAATCTCGCCGGAAACGGACTCGCTGTGGGACTTTGCATGAGCCAGATCACGCCCGATAAATACCTCATCATCATCATCGTCATAGCAGATCACGCCGATATTGTCCGACATTCCGAACTTTGTCACCATCTTTCGGGCCACCTTGGTGGCTTTTTTGATATCGCTGGAAGCGCCGGTGGTAATATCCTTGAAAATGATCTCTTCCGCAATACGCCCGCCCAGGGACACCATGATATCCTGAAGCATCTGCCCTTTTGTCCGGAACATCTCGTCCCTCTCCGGCAAGGGCATGGTGTAACCCGCAGCACCCACACCAGTGGGAATGATGGATACCGTATAGACAGGTCCTACGTCCGGCAGCACATGAAACAAAATCGCATGCCCGGCTTCATGGTAAGCGGTAATACGTTTCTCCTTGTCGGAGATAATGCGGCTCTTCTTTTCCGCGCCGATACCCACCTTGACGAAAGCCTTTTTGATATCCTCCTGGGTCAGATAACCTTTCCTGTTCTTTGCCGCGTTAATGGCCGCCTCATTCAGCAGATTCTCCAGATCCGCTCCGGTAAAGCCTGCGGTTGTCTGCGCTACCTGCCTCAGGTCCACATCCTCCGCCAGAGGCTTGTTTTTCGCGTGAACCCTTAAGATTTCTTCTCTGCCGCCCACATCAGGAGTGCCTACCGCCACCTTTCTGTCAAAACGACCGGGACGCAGAATCGCGGGATCCAGAATATCCACACGGTTAGTCGCCGCCATGACAATAATTCCCTCATTGATGCCAAAACCGTCCATCTC
>CAZSGT010000571.1:0-1779 GCA_964606215.1 uncultured Lachnospiraceae bacterium | reverse complement strand
TGTCAAACAGAAAGAAACCTAAGGTCGAACCTATGATTGGTGGTAAATGTGGCTTTTTGTATTTGGACAAGAACAACATGCCGATGGTAGCTTTACATTGGGAGAAGTACTTTCAACATATTAGAGAGAAATATAATAAAATATACAGAAAGGAACTTCCAGTCATTACACCGCATGTTGCAAGGCATACATTTTGTAGCAATATGGCAAAATCGGGTGTCAACCCTAAAAAGCTGCAGTATATTATGGGGCACTCTGATATTGGCGTAACACTCAATACATATACCCATGTGTACTTTGATGATTTGGGGGATGAAATAGAGAAAGTGTGCGAAAAATAGCGTGGTCTACGAATTTTAATTTAGACCATTTTTTAGACCAAACGATGGACAAGTTATACCAAGTTATACCCAATTATGCCGAGAAAAGTTATAGTTTTTCTGCCAAAGAAAAGTTACATAAAGTTTCGGAAAGTGCCGAAAATACGTTGAAATCAAGGGACTACGGAGGTTTTAAAAAATATGATAAAAATACTATTCATCTGCCACGGCAACATCTGCCGTTCCACCATGGCTCAGTTCGTTTTCCAGGATATGGTAAACAAAGCTGGTTACGGGGACCAGTTTATCATCGATTCCAAAGCCACCAGCACGGAGGAGATTGGAAACGGCCCGCACCGCGGGACGGTGCGGAAAATGAAAGAGGTGGGTATACCTGTCCTTTCCCACCGGGCGTCCCAGATGAGCCGGCAGGATTACAAAAATTATGATTATATTATTGGTATGGACAGGTGGAATTACAAAAATATGATGCGGATTTTGGGAGACGATGCAGAGGGAAAAGTCACTCTGCTTTTAGACTTTACAGATCATCCGAGAGATATTGCAGACCCGTGGTATACCGGGAATTTCGATGCGACTTATGTGGACGTATTGGAAGGGTGTGAAGCACTTCTGCATAAATTGCTTTTGGAGGGAAAGGTTGGATAAAATATGATTTATATATTCAAGTGTCCGTATTGTAGTGGGGAGATGGACTATGACATCACAGTAAAAAAGCTGGTGTGCAGACAGTGCAAACAGGGCGTGCCAACACATGGTTATGATATACAGGATATGCAGTTTGTCAATGAAGAAAGCGGCATCGACATGGAGGCGGAAGAGCAGGGATTATCCGGGGCAATCTGTCCGGCATGTGGTGCAGAGATTATGATGGGAAAGTATGAGATTAGCGGCAGCTGCGCCTTTTGCGGTTCAGATGTGGTAATTGACCGGGGTGGAAAGAAAAATCTCATACCGGAGAGAATCATTCCCTTTAGCCTGAATAAAGCACAAATATCCCAGATGATACGGAATTGGTGGAAAGAAAATGCATTTGCGCCCAGGCTGAAAATAAAAGAACAGAACATCCAGATGATATATATTCCGGTGTGGTTAATGAATTTTACCGCAGTTGCGGAGATGGAGGCAGAGGTGTCGCGTACGCAGCTTGTGGAATCCCATGCAGAGTCTGCATTTGGTTCTGGAAGCAGGTCGAATTTCTATCAAGATGATGGACCGAAAACGTACAGTTTTGATGCCAGGTCACAGATTGTGCATAAAAAGATAGAGGCATTTGTTCGTATGCTGCCCCATAATGCCTCTGGTAAAGTAGGTCAGACGAGATTTCGGAGTATAGAACCATTTGATTATGAAGAACTCCAAATATTCCATCCGGGATATCTGGACGGCATTGCAGCGGAGCGATATTATTATCCACCCAATGAGACCATACCCTCTG
>CAZSGT010000570.1:0-1786 GCA_964606215.1 uncultured Lachnospiraceae bacterium | reverse complement strand
ATTTCGGAGAAATTTTGATCTGGCAGTGTCCCAGCGGCAGCATCCAGAGGTTTTTGCAGACATTTCTTCTGAGTCCGAGGGAATCCGTATGGTAAAACAGAATATCGGGGTTTTGTGCGGACGGGGCAAGTGGTATCTGGTTCCCCACTATATCGTGGAGTCGGGCTTTAAATTTCTGGGATATCGTATGGGGAAGGCATACCGCTGGCTGCCAAAGAGGGTGATTCGGTTCTGCACTATGGATAAAGCGTATTGGGATAAGGAAATCCATTAGTGTGAAGTTATATGAGTATAAGAGACAGTATACCAGACAGTATACCAGACAGTATACCAGTTGTGCGCAGAGGAGGTTTGCAGCATGAGTACAGAAAAGGATGCGGTTTGCGTAATTATGGCAACCTACAATGGAGAGAAGCACCTGCGCAGCCAGGTAGAATCCATTTTGGGCGGAACGTACAAAAATGTGGTGCTCCGGGTCTTTGACGATGGCTCCACCGACGGAACCATGGAATTGCTGGAGGAGTTAAAGAAAGAATATCCATCCCAGCTGTTTTACAGGCAGAATGCGGTAAATCTGGGATGTGTGAAAAATTTTCTGCAGGGTGCGGCGGAGACGGACAGCGACTACTATATGTTCTCCGACCAGGACGATGTGTGGATGGAGGATAAGATTGAAAGAACCCTGCATTGGATGAAAGAGGTGGAGTATAGAGAAATTGCAGAAGATACAGAAAAACAGGTGGCGCAGAAGGAACAGACGGTACCGGATGAGCAGAATGGACAGGCAGTGCCGGCAGCCGTTTTTACCGACGCCGTTGTGGTGGACGAGTCCTTAAACCAGATTCATCCTTCCTTTCATGGACAGAGCCATCTGGATATGGAAAAACTGGACTTTGCCCATCTGCTGATGGAAAATAAAGTAATTGGCTGTACACTGATGTTTAACCGGGCGCTGCAGAGGAAGCTGACCTGCCTGCCGGAGGATATCAAGTGGCACGACTGGTGGATTGGACTGATTGCATCTTCCATGGGGGTATTGTCTTATCTGCCGGAGCCTACCATGTATTACCGACAGCATGAAAACAACGTGATTGGCAATGTGGGTTTTGGCAGTTATGTGGGAAACTGTCTGGGAAGCCTTGGCAGACAGCGGGCGTCCATTCAGGAAAACTGCCGCCAGGGACAGGCATTTTTTCAGGTATATAATGGTATTTTGTCGAAAGAAACCAGAAAAGAGTTGTATCTTTTTGCGAATTTGTGTAAAATAAATTTCGTCAGACGTCGATATGTAGCTTTTCATCATGGATTTTTGAAAAGTGGTATACTGCGAAATGCAGGTATATTTTTTTTACTGTAGCGGATTTGGAAGCTTTGTGGATTCAGGCAGGAAAGATGCAGATATATATTTCCGCCAGAATCCCCAGGTTTCCAGCTGGCAATAGAGAAAGGTTGGATGATTTTGTTTAAGAAAATACTATTTGTTCTGGTTTTGGCGCTCAGCGGTTTTGTTGGATTTTATGCGGCAAAGACCCAGGCGAAGTTAGATAATACATTAAATATGCTGAACCACGATGTACAGGATAAGCTGTCCAATGTGGATTTGAGCGGGATTCAGGTGAACTCCGATGACGAGGTCATCAATATTCTTTTGATGGGTGTGGATGAGAGAGAAGATTTGCATGACGAGGGGCGTTCCGATAGTACCATGATTGCCACGTTGGATAAGAAAAATAAACGGTTAAAACTTACTTCCCTGATGCGGGATATGTATGTGGAAATCCCTGGC
>CAZSGT010000569.1:0-1794 GCA_964606215.1 uncultured Lachnospiraceae bacterium | reverse complement strand
GCGGGTCAGGGACTTTGCCCAGGTAAAGTACGACGGAAAGATTACAAAAGAGGTGGCGGATTTCGCGCTGGATTTACTGGAAGTGGATAAGCTGGGTCTGGATAATACCGACCGGAGCATTCTCATTACCATGATGGAAAAATTTGGCGGTGGTCCGGTGGGATTAGATACCCTGGCAGTGGCTATCGGGGAGGACAGCGGTACACTGGAGGACGTATATGAACCCTATCTAGTGCAGAACGGTCTGATTATGCGCACGCCAAGAGGACGTATGGCAACGGATTTGGCATATAAACATTTCGGTCTTGCCACGAAATAGAGTTTCTATTATAATGAAGAGTGATTATTGTAAAACAGTTGTAACAGAAGTGGGAGAAATGCAGCGTGCCAGAGAATACGAAGGAGCGAAAAGTCTATGAATAACAAGAATGATGTGGAAGTAATCATCAATAATAAACGCTATACCCTGTGCGGATATGAAAGCGCAGAGTATATACAAAAGATAGCTACATATCTCAATAATAAATTTAGTGAGTTTAAGCTGCAGGATGGATACAGCACATTGGATACGGACACCAAGAGTATTTTTATGGCATTAAATATTGCAGACGACTTCTTCAAGGCACAGAAACAGGTGGCGGAGATTTCCATGGATGTGGAGTTGAAAGATAAGGAAATATTCGACATGAAGCATGAGATGATTTCCATGCAGACCAGATTGGAGTCGGCAGAATCGAAGCTGAAGCAGATGAAGGAAGAGTACGATACGGCAAAGGGAGATATTATCCGTCTGGAGACGGAGCTGAAGGCGGCAAAGGAGATAAAAGCTACCGGAAAACAAACAGGTTCTGCAAAAGGAAAATAATAGCAAAGGGGCTTCGCAGGAGAGGCCTCTTTTTTCACACTATAGGAAATTCCTCCGAAATTCCTATAATGTGAAAACGCTCCGCGGGGATGCGCACTCGCGCCAACGTGAGAAACTCGCAAAGCGTGTTTCTCATCGTTGTGGGATATATGGTGCGGGAAGGGGATTTGTATGAAGAAACCAGAGATTTTGGCGCCGGCAGGCAGTGTGGAAAGCGTGCGGGCAGCAGTGGCGGCAGGATGTGACGCTGTGTATGTGGGCGGTTCCATGTTTGGCGCCAGGGCGTTTGCGGACAACCCGGATGAGAACAGTTTAATAGAGATAATCGGGTATTGCCACCTGCACGGCGTGCGGGTATATCTAACGGTAAATACCCTGTTAAAGGACGCCGAATTAGAGGAATTGCTGGTGCCTTATCTGCGCCCGTATTATGAAGCGGGGCTGGATGCGGTGATTGTGCAGGATTTCGGAGTGCTGAAAAAAATCCGCAGCTATTTTCCGGATTTGGCGGTGCATGCCAGTACCCAGATGACAGTGACCGGTGTTTATGGAGCGGAATATTTAAGGGGTCACGGCGTAACCAGAGTGGTTCCCGCAAGGGAGCTTACCCTGGAGGAACTGGGAAGAATGCGGAAAAATACCAGTCTTGAGATGGAAGTATTTGTGCACGGGGCCTTGTGTTACTGTTATTCGGGAAGGTGTCTTCTCAGCAGCGTGAATGGCGGGAGAAGCGGCAACCGGGGAAGATGTGCCCAGCCCTGCAGATTGGCGTATACCTGTGGAAAAACCGGAAGAAATTCTTATCTGTTCAGTCCGAAAGAGTTGTGTTCTCTGGAGATTCTCCCTGAGCTGATTGAAGCGGGGGTGGATTCCTTTAAGATTGAGGGACGCATGAAGCGGGCAGAATATACAGGTTTTTCCGTTTATAT
>CAZSGT010000568.1:0-1796 GCA_964606215.1 uncultured Lachnospiraceae bacterium | reverse complement strand
ATAATTCACCTCATTTCTGCATCAGCAATATGCATGATGGTTTTGCATAATATAAAGTTAGCACTATGGTATGCCCTGCGGCATCTGCTGCAAGGCATACCATCAAAAATACATGCTGGCACAATAGCTTCCTGTATCATGCAGCTTTTGATTCTGTCTTAGCCAGTGCCGCCATAATCTTTCCATACAAATCCCCGGATATCTCCGAAGGACTCTCTATTTGATATCTCTCCTGCACCGCTTCCATACCAACGCCTGTCCGCTGCAGTTCTTTTTCAAGGGACTGCATTTGTTTGTCTGATAAGATGTTGCCGCCGGATGCTGCAGCTCCAGCGCACTTTTTACTTCTTCCTCCGGTCTTTGCCGTTTTCTGCTGTTTACCAGCTTTTTCCTTAAGTTCATACACCACCTGTCCTTTTTTGGAATCATTTATGATTGTCAGCCCGACAATCTCCCGATCTTCATTGTAAGTAATGGAAGATACTGAAAAACGGTCACTGCAATGCAGCTTATCTCCATTTTTCTTAATTGTTGCATTTGCAGATGGTATCCATATAAACGGGGCGGAATACAATTCCCTGCCAATTCCCCAGTTAAAACATGCCCTTTTGAAGGAATCCGATGCTTGGGATTTTTCCTTTTCCGCATATCCTGTCGTTCCCACATCCTGCTTGGCAACCCATGTTCCCGTTTCCTTATCATAAATTTCCACAGTGCAGTAGAGATTCCCGTCTATGCACTGATGACTTCTTTTCCAGCCAAATAAGCCAAAAGTTTCATCCAGAATTCTCTGATCTACTCTGGCATCCTTATAGAGTAGCAGACTAATCCCGTTCTCTTTCACAAGGGACACCCTGCACTCGATTTCATTTGCCTTCAATAATCGAATCACTTGATTTGCCATATAATCATTCCTTTCCAAATTTTTTTAGGGATTAATATTTCTCAGCAAAAAGAAAACTGGGAAAGCCTTATGCCTTCCCAGCCCTCAAATGCTCTATGCAGCCTTTACCTGAAATCTGCGTGATGATGTTACTTTCGCATAATTTTTATAAATTTCTGGCTGCTCCTGTTTCATCCGCTTTGTATCATGCCTAGTCGTCTCCACATTACTCCACGACACTTTGTAATTCTCGTTTGCCGCAAGCTCATTATCCTGCATAAACAACTTGATTTCCTGCTCGATCTGCTTCTGCTCTGACTGCAGTTTTTCAATGGATGCCAGTAATTGCTCCCTGCGTGCCAGCTTGTCATCAAACCCCACCAGTTCAATGGTGCTTGCCTTCTTTGCCGTATGAAAATACTGCTCCAGGACAGAATCACATACTTTGGAACCATCCGGATCTGGAATCACATTATTCATGACATGATGATTCCAAAACTCCCCCTCAATCTGAATCAGGCGCTGTATCAGTGCATCATCCCAGGTCAGCTTGTGATAAACAAACTCACGCCCTAATATGACTGCCGCTATATACCATCTCCGCTTTCCTGTTACTACCATGTAATGATAACACTGTATCAGATAATGAAGGGGAACCTTGCCGTCCGCCCACTTATCGCTGTAATAAGCACTGGCTGTCTTGCACTCCAGTCCGGCATCTTCGCCAATTACCAGACGGTCAACATCCGCTATCATATACGGATACTCCTGACTGCGGTACATATAGTTGGAACGCCTTACCTTTAATCCGCTAGCCTCCGTAAAACGTTCTGCCACATACTGCTCCAGATCATGTCCAATACGGATCGCTTCATTGTCAGTCTCCTCCACCACGTCAGTGGTCTTGTCCCGG
>CAZSGT010000567.1:0-1801 GCA_964606215.1 uncultured Lachnospiraceae bacterium | reverse complement strand
AGAAATAAAAAGATTGCCATAAATGTGCCACGGGAAAAACATATCTGTGCCACGGAAAAGCCGGGGTTTTGCCACGATGGATAGATAAAATATCCATAGAATTAAAATTTTTCCAGGGAAACGGAGGCGTGGCGTATGGCAAAACATGGACGCAGATTGTGTATATTGATGAGTATAGTGGTATTTTTTAGTTTTATGCGGGAGGTGCCTGTGGGAGCGGCAAGCCCATGGTACAGAAAAAATCCCATCATTATGCATGCTGGAGGCGGCGTTAACAAGACAACCTACACCAATTCCAAAGAGGCGTTGCAGGCATATTTAAAAAAGGGAAAAAAGGTTTTTGAGATTGATTTTAAATTTACAACGGATAATGTATTGGTATGCGCCCATGATTGGAACAATGCAAAAAACAAAAGGCAGTCTTTGCAGGAATTATTCCGGACGGAAGCATTGAGCGGCTTTACGGCACTGACAGCAAGTGAGGTCATTAAGATTCTGGCGGCGAAAAAGGGTACCTATCTGGTTGTGGATGTAAAGGAAAAGGACATAAAAAAAGTTTATCAGGCGATTTATCAGGCATGTATTGATACGGGAAACAAAAGCTTCTTAAAACGTATCATTCCCCAGATTTACCAGACCTCCCAGTACAAGACAGTAAAAAGTGTATATAAATTTAAGAACTGGATTTTTACTACATATCGTCTAAAACCAAAAACCGATAAAGATTATAAAAAGATTGCAAAGTTTTGTAAGAAAAATGGAATAAAGGTTGTTACCATACCAAAGGGGAAAGTGACAGCAAACCGGGTAAAGATTTTAAAAAGCTGTGGACTGGTTTGCATGACCCATACCGTCAATGATAAGAGTACATACAATAAAATGAAAAAGCTGGGGGTAGCAGGTATTTATTCGGATTTTCTCACAAAATAACCAGAAATGAGGACACATATGAGAGTGCGGAACAGAAGAGGAAGAAAAAAATGGATATGGATTATACTGCTTTTGCTCCTTGCGGGAAGTGGCGGATATATTGTGTATCAGATGTGGATGCCCTGGTATGATAAGGGGAACGTAATTATTCACGGATGTGGTGTGATAAACGGAGTTTATGGCTCCAACTCTAAGGAAGCTTTAGATGTCAGTATCGAATTGCGTCAAAAAATTATTGAAGTGGATTTTGCGTACACCACAGATGATGTTTTGGTCTGTACCCATAAATGGGAGGCCAGTGGTGGGATTAGACAAAATCTTGCGGATTTTCTTGCTACAAAAACAGAGGGCGGTTATACTTCCTTAACAGCCAAGGAAGCTGTTGAGACCATGGCAGAGGGCAAGGGAGTTTACATGATTGTTGATACAAAAGAGGAGGATGTGGCCCGGGTTTATCAGGAGTTGTACCAGATTTGCATAGATACGGGGAACGAAAAATTCTTAAAAAGAATGGTGCCGCAGATTTACAGTGAAGATGAGTATGACGCTGTGGCCGCCATTTATGATTTTCCCCAGTGGATTTTTACGACATATAAGTTGAAATTAAAGTTGCCGGAACAGTATAGGGAGGTGGCATTTTTTTGCCAGAGCAAGGGCATTGATGTGGTGACTGTTCCGATTTGGAGACTAAACGATGCGGTCGTCTCTGTGATAAATGAATATGACCTGCGATGTTTCACCCATACAGTTAATACCATAGATGAGTTTGAGACTCTGAAGGCGTCCGGCGTGGGAGGCGTGTACTCGGACACCTTGCTGAATCTCCGGGAATGATATAGGGAAACACTGATTTAATCGGTGTTTCCCTATA
>CAZSGT010000566.1:0-1803 GCA_964606215.1 uncultured Lachnospiraceae bacterium | reverse complement strand
GCAATGCGGAAAATTTCTTCCTTATCCGCCTTGGAACAGCCGATAATCTTCACAAACAACAGCTCTTTCATATGGATAGGGATGTTGGTAAAGTCTACTACCTTAATCACTTCCACACTGCGGTTTAACTGTTTTTTTATCTGCTCAAAGGTCTTGTCGTCACTAATCAGACTGATGGTCATACGGGATACGTCCGGGTCCTCGGTTACCCCCACTGTCAACGTCTCAATGTTGTAGGACTTCCCGGAAAACAGACCGGAAATACGTGCCAAAGTACCAATCTCGTTAATGACATACAAGGAAATCCATCGTTTTTTCATTTCGCTTTCCATGTGAATCCTCCTCTCCTATCCAATAATATCCATAACCATTTCATTCAACGCGTTGCCGCCAGGAACCATTGGAAGTACATTTATATTTTCATCAATAATAAACTCAATCAGAGTTGGAGCATCCACATTTTCCTTCGCCTGCAGGAAAGCCGCCTGTATATCTTCTTCATTCTCTACACGGATACCATGTGCCCCGTAACTCTCCGCCAGCTTGATAAAGTCCGGCGTATACGGTGGACAGCACTTTTCCGGATTCATGCAATCCCGCTCGCAGCTTTTCCGTTTGCGCAGGCATGTGCTGGAATACCGCTTTCCATAAAACATCTCCTGCCACTGTCTGACATTTCCCAGGTAGGAATTATTGAACACCACAAGAATCAATGGCAGTTCCTCACAAACCGCTGTCGCCAGCTCCTGGATATTCATCTGCATCCCGCCGTCTCCGGAAATACAGATAACATCTTTGTCCGGACAGGCAATCTTTGCCCCCATGGCTGCCGGGAACCCGAACCCCATGGTGCCAAGTCCTCCGGAGGTAAGAAGTTTCCGGTTTGCATCAATCTCGATATACTGTGTTGCCCACATCTGGTTCTGTCCTACATCCGTAATCACAATAGAATTCGTAAACATCTGATTTATTGTATGTAATACTTTTTGGGGCGTTAACCCTTCATAACTGTCCATATTGATGGGATACTCTTTTTTCCACGACAAAATCTGCTCTACCCATCCCTGTATCTTTAGCGGTTTGACATACTCTAACATCTTGGTAATGGCAACCCTGGCGTCCGCCACTATAGGGATGTCCACCTCGATATTGCGGGAAATAGACGCAGAATCAATGTCCACATGTATAATCTGGGCATTTGGCGCAAACTCCTCAATCCGTCCGGTAATGCGGTCGTTAAACCTGGTACCTATGGAAAACAATACATCGCAGTCATTGATAGCATGGTTGGATGCATAGCTTCCATGCATTCCGATGTTACCCACATACAACGGATGATTGGTGGGAATCGCACCTTTTCCCATAATCGTGGTAATAACCGGAACACCTGTCACCTCGGCAAGCTTTGTCATCTCTTCATTTGCATGGGCTACATTTACACCGCCTCCGGCAAGAAACACTGGTTTCTTCGCTGCTGCCAGAACGGATAACGCTTTTTTCAGCTGCCCCACATGCACGCCCTCACTGGGTTTGTAGCTTCGCATACTGACTTCTTCCGGATATAGGTCGGAGCCTAAAGCCTGCTGGATATCTTTGGGGATATCCACAACTACCGGACCAGGTTTTCCTGTTCTGGCAATATAAAACGCCTCTTTGATAATTCGTCCCAAATCTTCTCTCTTTCGAACAGTCACGGCATACTTACAGATATTTCGGGTGATTCCCACAATATCTACCTCCTGAAAGGCATCGTTACCGATGAGGCCGGTAAGAACCTGTCCCGTAAAGCAGACCAAAGGTACA
>CAZSGT010000565.1:0-1806 GCA_964606215.1 uncultured Lachnospiraceae bacterium | reverse complement strand
TTGCAGGCTTGACAAAACACGCCGTGTATATTAAAATAAAACTTGCAGAACTTCGTGACGATAAGTGGATATATTATCTCTACGGTTCAGACGGTATAGCCGGTTTCCGTTATAACGGTGTAACATATCTGTACCGTAAAAATATACAGGGTGATATAACGCATATTTATACGGAAGCGGGCAAGCAGGTTGCGCATTACGCTTATGATGCGTTTGGAAATATAAAAGAATTCCAGCCCGATAACGTAATATCGCAGATAAATCCGTTCAGATACAGAGGATACTATTACGATACCGAAACAAGTCTGTATTACCTCATGTCGAGATATTACGACTCCGAAACTGGTAGATTTATTTCTGCTGACAGCATAGAATATCTTGACCCCGAAACACTCGGCGGACTTAACCTTTACGCATACTGCGGAAATAATCCTGTTATGAACATTGACCCTACGGGTAAGTTTTTCTGGTCAATATTCGTAATATCAATGATTATTGGAGGACTATTTGGCGCTGTATCAGGCGGTGTTTCAGCGGTTAAAAATGGTGGATCTTTTTTGAGCGGGGCAGCTATTGGTGGTCTTAAAGGGCTGGTTTTTGGAGCGGCATTTGGTTTAGGCGGAGCGATTGGTACAGCAGCTTTTGTTGCGGGAACATCTGTTAGTTTAGGAGTGGCTATTGCATCTGCTGTTGGTGTAGCGGCTGTATCATATGCTGCTGGTATAGGAATTAATTATGTGGAAACATTAATTTATAATAAGCCATTTGATTGGGGAAATGGGTTGTCTTATGCGGGCGTATTTGCTGCTGAAAGTTTTTTAAACTTTGGAGTAGGATTATTCTTGGGAAGTAAAGGTTATTGGCCACAGGATAAAGTATGTAAGGGGGTAATTAATAAAATAATTGGAGCGGTTAAGTCTTTCTATTTCAACTTAGATTATGTTATAGAACGTACATATTTTAAGAGTGCGATAGTGCTACCGATTACATTTATTTTAAATAAAGTATGGAAAACAACTCGCCAAAACAATTAAGAATTAAACCGCTTGGTGAGCAATGGACAATGTTTGTAATAACAGCTATATTAGGTATGGTGCTTGTTATTGGAATTGGAATTATTGTTTCGGTTGTTCGTTCTGATGAAATACCATGGAAATGGATAGGAATAGTTTTTGCTATTTATTCAGCTTTTGTTGTTATTATTGCAATAATAAGTAGAATATTATATCGTGGAAAATTGATTGTAACTGAAAATGAGATTGTAAAGACACACGGAAAAAAAGTTCAATTTAAAATAGACCGTGAAAAATTGCTTTATATTGGAATAAGACGTACAAATATTTGTGTAAAGCTTATAATTCTAGTTGGTCCATGGATTGGTGATTTGTGTACAGATTTGGTTTCATTCAGATTTAAAGAAGCAGAAATATTTGAAATGCGTCGATTCGGAAATACGCTCAAAATGAGTTCTTTAACAGACGAGGATGAGCAAGAGGGTATTAAAGAATTTGTTGAGTGCTTATCCTATCGACAAGCAAAAAAAATTAGTAATATATTAAATGTTCCTATTCAAAAAGTAATATTTTAAATGTAAAAGCAGTGCGATTATTGTTAACCGCACTTCTTTTCACCTACATCACAGCTTTAGGAAATAACTTTTCTGCTAACCCGTTAAATCGTAACCTATATCTATTCAGAGTAGACAGACCTATATTGAATTTAGCAACAATATCATCATAAGATAGTTTATTTTTGCAAAGATACAGTTCATAAAAGATATCACTGAAATTAGTATCTAATTCAAAA
>CAZSGT010000564.1:0-1806 GCA_964606215.1 uncultured Lachnospiraceae bacterium | reverse complement strand
GTCTTGAGATTGGATATCGCGGTCTTCTGGTTCGGTTTCCTCGGCTGCGTAATCGGTGAGCTTAGATTCATGATGCTTCGCGGAAGACTCGACACTCTTGCGATTTGGTTTGATGCTTTGCATAAACAGGCCTAGCCCGAGAACGATGGCGGCGAGAGTAATATAGCCACCGAAGAACGGAATCATAGTAAGCACGCCGAGGATTATGATGCCGATAAGTGCTTCGAGGAACTTATTGAGGCGGCCATGGAGGACTTTTTCGATGATGGCTTTACCTAGCCAAAATCCACTAAAGGCCTGAGATAGATAAAGCATAATGACGTAAGTGCCGAGCAAGACGAGGCCAGCGGGAGCGCCGATGAATGATGCGATCAGGAAAATTGCGATAATTGGCACAAAGAGCAGCGTGCACATACCGACGAGAAGGTCTTTGCCGAATTGAAGCGTCGAGAGCTCTTTCGTAATGCGTCGGTCAAGCGCCGGGAAGAGCGCCATAATGATTACGAGCGTAATAAAGAAACCTATGATGCTTAGACATTGGCTAGCGACTACAGTCATAGCGTCGGCTTCTGCTTTGACGACTTCGTATTTTTCGAGTTCGGCATAGGTTGCATGTTCGAGGCCAATGACATTAACATCCGAATTAAAAGCTAGCTTGCCATTAATTTTAACATCGCCACCGATAATCAAGGTTCCGACCGATAGATCGACATTACCCTTGATTTCGATGTTTTGAAGCGTAACTTTATTAGCAGCGACCGAAAGATTCCCCGGCAAATCTGCTTCGACGGTAATAGTATTTCCTGCGATGAAAGCGTCACGACCAATTTTAGCTTGGCCGGCGATGACGATATTATTGCCAGCAGCGAATAGGTCTTTTTCGGTTTCGGCGGAAAAAGTTATGATATTGCCAGCAACGAAAGCATAGTCCGACCTAGTACGGATGCCTAGATTATTGCCAGCCGAGAATAGTAGACCTTTGACTGTTTGATTCCCTACGACTTCGTTTCCGGCGAGGAGGAGATTTGAACCCATTTTAAGTTCGGAAGTATCGTTACTCGATTCGTTGTAGGAAAAAGTTGGTTCGATCGCATGCGACGGGGTGACTAAACTCAGACTCGCGATGACGGCGAAGACTGCACCAATTAGTATTTTATGTTTCATGATTTCTCCTTGTCCTCGGTATCGAGGATGTTATATTGTTGACTAAGGTGACGAGTTTTAAGGAACTTCGTGACAATGAGACTGATCACAATAAGCATGGCGGCATAAATAACCGTGTCGACACTGAAGTGTAGGCCAGAACTGAATAATAAACCGAGCGTCCCGATAACGATTAAAAATACGAGTGCGACAAAGATGTTTTGGCAGTCACGACTAATCCGGCGGCGTTCGGTGCGGTCGATGAGGCATCTGGCCGATTTAATGTAATGATGCGTAGTATGCCATAGCGAACATATATAGGCTAAGGTACCGCTCAGAGCAGCGTAGCGATAACCGGAAATGGCGAGAAAATCCATTAGTTCGCGATCGTCATTAATACCGGATTCGCGCACTTCGATATAAGTCGACATCTGATCGAGGCGCCCCTCGATGAGCAATGCCGTGCGCTCGTAGCATTCGAGCTCGGTAGCGTACGCGAGGAGTTCAGTAAGATTGGCGCTAGTCTGTTTCTTGATAGCATCGATCTTACCCCAAATCGCACGATGCAAATTAAGATACCGATGGAGTTGACCTTTGAACTCACGGATAAAAATCTGTTCTTCGATATAACGTTCGATATTAGCGAGCGTGGCTTTCTTATTG
>CAZSGT010000563.1:0-1806 GCA_964606215.1 uncultured Lachnospiraceae bacterium | reverse complement strand
CCAGCGCTTTCCGGGATTTCCCATCCTCATAGGCAATGCTGAACAGCTTCTGTACATCCAGAAAGGCAATAGGGCCGTCAGACAGCGGTTTCATCTGATAGTACTTCATGTTGCGCTGTAGTTCTTTCAGATCCTGGTCTCCCCAGGTGCAGAAACTGTAATCCTCCCCACACCACTGCTGAAAACGATCCATCACTTCCGGAAAGGGCTTTCCCCTTTCCAGTTCCTGCATTTGCAGATGGATCAGCCTGCTGGTGATCAGATGCATCTCCGTATAGACCTGAGGTTTTATCAACTGGCTGAATTCACCCATCATCCTACAGGTATCATTCAAGTGAATGGCGCCGATCTCTATGATTTCAAAGGGAAGCTTTGCCGTCTCCTCCTCCAGTCCGGTATTACTTTGATTCCATTCCAAATCCAATACGATATAATCCATCCGCTTCTCCCATTCCAATTGCCGCTTGCGGCAATTTGTTCCGGTTTCTGCACTTCAACGCCCCTGTGTTGAATGAAATTTCATCTGCAGGATGCAGCTGAGAATTTCTTTCGGGCGTTTCCGTTCCGAGACTGTTGTAATAGTTCCATTTCTGCACTTCAGCACCCCCGCACTCTTGTCGGAGAAAGAATGCTCAGCTGAGGGAATCAATCGTTTCCCTCTTCTCCGTGCTGATGAACTGGCTCTCGATCCAGGTGCGCACCAAAGGAATCCAGCTGGTGCATTCCTCCTGGACTGCTTCTCCTGCTGCGGTCTGCGTCAGGCGGCTGGCAAGCCCCAGACCATGTCCGCCTACGGGATACATATGGAACTCCGTGTTCACACCGGCGCGGCGCAGAGCGCTGACAAACATCAGCGAATTTTCCACCGGCACGGAGCCGTCTGTGTAAGTATGCCAGATAAACGTGGGCGGCGTATTCTCCGTTACCTGATTTTCCAGAGACATCTTCGCAATCCACACGGGATCGTCCGCCATATCTTTCAACAGATTTTCCACAGAACCTCTGTGGGCAAACTCTCCCGTAGTGATTACCGGATAGCACAGAATCATGCCGTCAGGTCGGAAACAACTGTTATTTTTACCAAGTTTGTCCGCCAGGAACTTCTCCTGCCAGAACACTCCCAGAGAAGCCGCCAGATGTCCTCCTGCGGAACAGCCCAATACAAGAATCTTATCAATATGCCATTCCTCGGATTTCTCACGGATCATGGCCACACTATATGCCAGTTCCAGAAGTGACGTGGGATAGCATGCGGGAGCGCAGGAATATCTCAGTACCGCGGCATGACAACCCATAGCCAGAAACTGCATTGCAAATGCCTCCGCCTCACGGTTGGAGGTATAGGCATACGCCCCACCCGGGCAAACCAGCACCAAAGGTCTTGCAGGAATGCCCACCTCCTGATAGGTATCCTGAATATATGTCACTAATTTAGTATCAGGCAAGGAATCCTCCACCTGAATGGGAAATGTTTCGTTGATCATATTTAACCTCTTTCTCCCCACCTTAGTAGGCTCTACCCCAGTATACCATTTTTTTCGCAGGTTTTCCACAACATACGCAGGTATCTGCAATCTGTTCCTGCTCAAAGGGCATGCAGCGGCTGGTTACACTTAATTTTTCCTTGATCTTATCCTCACAATCCTGCCCGCCGCACCACATGGCCTTTACAAAACCGGATCTCTCATTGAAAAGTTTCTCGAACTCCGTCATGTCCGCCGCGGTATAGGTATGCTTTTCCCTGTGGGCTCTTGCCCTCTCCAGCATCTCTCTCTGAATCGTTGCCAGAAGTTCCCCCACCTTTGC
>CAZSGT010000562.1:0-1808 GCA_964606215.1 uncultured Lachnospiraceae bacterium | reverse complement strand
GAGGAACATATATATGAACATTCCGGGATATGAGCAGAATCGTCTTAATGGTGCATATATGTTTGGTGGAAGCGAACTGGTAGAGAAGACGATAAATGTCAATTACGGCGTGTATGTAGACGGATATATAAAGGTAAATTTTGATGGGTTCAAAAAGATTATAAATAAAGTCGGCGGTGTGGAGATTACTCTGACCGAGGCGGAGGCAGAGTACCTGAACAGCACCAACTATATCAAGGAAAAGAAATACCGCAATGTGGTGCCCGGCACCCAGACACTTAATGGCTCCCAGGCACTGGGATACAGCCGTGTCCGTTACGTTAAGGGCATCAGTGAGGAAAATGACTTTGGAAGAACGGCAAGGCAGAGAATGGTTCTTACTGCTGCTTACGAAAAGATAAAGGATTTGAATGCATTTGACATGCTGACCCTTGTGTATGAAGTGCTGCCGTATGTTACCACCAATTTATCCAAAGACAAGTTGATTGAGTATGCGAAAATGGCGATTTCCCTGGATTTTGAGACCATTGAATCCTACCGCATACCCGCAGATGGTACATTCCAGTTTGCCAGTGTCCGTATCGGAAACGTTCCGGCAAGTATCATTATGGCAGACGAAAATCTGAACCGTCAGGCATTATATGACTTTTTGTATGACGGGGATGTTCCCGAGCATTTGTCCGGAGAAGCCCAGAATAATGGCACTGAAGGGCAGGAAGAACAGGGGAAGACCACCTTGGAGGATGCAAATTAAAAAGATATTGTACTTAACACATACGTTGTGTTATACTGGAAAATAGTACAGGAGTGAGGTTGAGTATGAGAATCGAATTAACATCCAGTGCAACAGCACAGGTACCGGAAACAAAAAAACGAAGAACAGAGATTATCAGAACCACTATAACCAGTTTTGATGAAGTATTGAAAAATGCAGAGAGCAAGCGGGCAGGCGTTGCCGTCGTGGCGGTGGAAGAGGGAAAGAATACCACAATCACAGCGCCACCGGTGAAAAAGGCAGATGGGACCACGGAGAAGAAGGGTGCCAGCGTGACGCCATTGTCCTCTTCAGATATGTCAAAGACAGACTATGATTTGTATTTTGAAAAGGCTTCCAGAAAATATGGAGTGCCAGTCAGTCTGTTGAAAGCAATGGTGAAGATGGAGTCGGATTTTCAGCCAAATGAGACTTCCAGCACAGGAGCGGCAGGTCTTATGCAGCTGATGCCGGAGACCGCAAAATATCTTGGTGTGACAGATGTCTATGACCCGGAACAAAACATAATGGGAGGAGCCAGATACATATCCGAGAAATTAAAAGCTTACGATGGAAATCTGGAGCTGGCTCTGGCTGCATACAATGCCGGAAGCGGAACCGTGCAAAAATACGGAAATACCGTTCCTCCACAGTGCAAAGCGTATGTATCTAAGATTTTGAGCTATAAAGAGGCGTATGAGGTGGCTACGGCAGTGGGATAAGGTGTTGCAATGATGAAATTGTGCGACATGCCTTTTATCTAGAATATAAAGGGGGATGGATGCTTTGGAAAATGCTGGGAAACCGGCATTTTTCTTTTGCTATATGGGATTAGCATTGCAATGTAAGGTGAAACCTTTGCACAAAAAAATAGAATTATCATATAAAAATAATAATTTTATAATTTATAAAAACAATTCATAAATTCAACATTTTTTGCATATACAGATTATTTTGTGATAATATGGAGAAGTAACAATATTTATGTGTTTATTGGAAAATGGAGAATAATTAATATGAAAAGAAGATGGATGGGATATTTGCTAGTATTTTG
>CAZSGT010000561.1:0-1812 GCA_964606215.1 uncultured Lachnospiraceae bacterium | reverse complement strand
GATTCGATGCCATAAGACGACGGGACACGGGGCGGAGACCTTCCGGCAGGGAGTGCAAAACTCCTGCAATCCGGTTTTTATGGAAGTGGGAGCAAGACTGGGCGTGGAAGGAATCTATAAATATCTTAAAAATTTTCAGGTGTTGCAGAAAACAGGGATAGATATTCCCGGAGAGGCGTCAACTATCATGCACCAGCAAAAAAATGTAGGTGCAGTGGAACTTGCCACCATGTCTTTCGGACAGTCCTTTCAGCTGTCGCCCATCCGTCTTTTGACCACAGTCAGTGCGCTGATAAACGGGGGAAAGACCATAACACCCCATTTTGGCGTACAGGTGGAGAGCAGTGATGGCAGCGTGGTGAAAAAGCTTACTTATCCCGAAGGGGAGCAGGTGGTATCCGAGCAAGTCTCTGCCGCCATGCGGGATGTTCTGGAAAGCGTGGTGTCTGAGGGAACCGGCGGTAAGGCAGGCGTGGAGGGCTACAAAACCGGGGCAAAGACAGGGACTTCCGAAAAACTTCCCAGACGCAGTGGAAAGTACATTGCATCCTGTATCAGTTTTGCCCCTGCTGACAATCCCAGTGTTCTGGCGCTGGTTATGATTGATGAGCCAACTGGCATTTACTATGGTGGAACCATAGCTGCGCCGGTAATCAGCGAAATTTTTGACGATATCCTGCCATACCTTGGTTTAAAACCTTCGTCTTGATTTATAGCGGGGCATCTATTACAATAGAATTTAAAGGCATGATGCCGGGGCAGTAGGATTCTGCCCTGGCATCAGAAAACATTATACCGGGGTCCAGGCTCCAGGCAGTAAAGTACAGCCGCTGACGGCAGAATGAGAGGTTAAGATGAACTATTTAGACATAGCAATTCCAGTGTTAGTATCCTTTGGTATCAGTGTGGTGTTGTGCCCGATATTGATTCCACTGCTCAAGAAGTTAAAATTTGGCCAGTTCGTCAGGGAAGAGGGTGTGGAGGCCCATCTGAAAAAAGCGGGGACTCCTACCATGGGTGGAATTGTAATTCTGATTGCGGTAATCATAACCTCTGTCTTTTATATTCCAGATAATAAAGAAGTCATTCCCGTGCTGTTTGCTACGGTGGGATTTGGATTGATTGGTTTTCTGGATGATTATATCAAGGTGGTCATGAAGCGTTCCCTGGGACTGCGGGCATGGCAGAAGATGCTGGGACAGATTGTGGTAACCGGCGTATTTGTATATTATTATCTGGAAGTAATGCATGGTTCTACAGAGATTAAGGCTCCTTTTATGGGTTCCCTGGGGACGATGCCTGTCTGGTTGTTTATCGTATTTATTTTCTTTGTTTTTTTGGGAACGGTCAATGGTGTGAATTTTACCGACGGACTGGATGGTCTTGCCTCCAGCGTCACGGTTCTGGTGGCAACCTTCTTTACGGTGGTTGCAATTGCCACCCACAATGGGGTATCTCCGATTACCAGTGCGGTAGTCGGTGCGCTGTTGGGATTTTTATTGTTTAATGTCTATCCCGCAAGTGTGTTTATGGGGGACACCGGTTCCCTTGCCCTGGGAGGATTTGTGGCAGCTGCCGCAATCGTATTGCAGATTCCTTTATTTATATTGATGGTTGGTCTGATTTATCTGGTGGAGGTATTATCTGTTATGCTTCAAGTGGGATATTTCAAACTGACCCACGGAAAACGAATTTTCAAAATGGCGCCCATTCACCATCACTTTGAGTTGTGCGGATGGTCGGAAACCAGGGTGGTTGCAGTATTTTCTATTATAACGGCGTTACTTTGTCTGTTGGCGATGGCAGCGATTT
>CAZSGT010000560.1:0-1823 GCA_964606215.1 uncultured Lachnospiraceae bacterium | reverse complement strand
CTATCGTTAAACAACCTAAGATGACACGTGATGATCAATCAACCGATGACCTCAACAGCATCGATAACGAGCCAACTCAGCTAGCTCCAATCAAACAGCGTTCAACACGATCACATGGCCAATCAGTTGATTCAACCGTCAACCTCGAGATACTTGAACAGCTACGTGCACTCGGTGAGGAGCTACGCAACGATCGATTCAAGAAGGAGCAGAAGCAATACATCAAGAACGTCGTTAACAAGGAGCTAACCAAGTCACGCATACGATCACGATACGTACCCCCTTCAGGGCTGCCAACTTCGTTGGTGCCTGATCTAATGACCCCTTCAGAGCCAACTCCATCGACACCCGACGACACACCAACACCAATCGATGAACCACCTGAACCTGCACCAGCGCCTGAACCTGCACCACCTCAATTCAGATCACGCATACGTAGGTATTAATCAATCTGATCATGGGTCGTTATGCATTTTTATGTTTCGCAAATGACGTTCAACAACGAAGTGTTTCATAAAACCAGCGCTGAGGTCAACACTCAAGTAGCTAGCTATTTCGACGTAGTTGACAACGCAATTGCAATGTCAGACACCAACAAGAAGTACTTTATCGACGCACAGGCATCATACAGCCCATCAGCACCTGTTCACGCAGGCTCGTCAACCACATTCATTATCAGCCCCACTTGCGATAACACAGCTGACATTTACAATGGCTTCATCAAAGCTACGTTGCACATCACGGCTGAACTCGATAAATCAATCGATGACCTAACCAAAGTAGGTGCTACAGGTCGCGAGCACGGGTTCAACACGTTATGGGTTGGCTTCAAAGACGCAATGGATGCTGTTGAAAAATACGAGATCCTATCAAACGGTATCTCCATATACACTCAGAACTTTGGCCCTGAGGAGTCATTCATAACCGCATGTGGTGCCAACGAAGCATCCAAACGCTCCGACGTGTTCAGTAAGGTACGACATAAGGACATATTCAAGCGCAAGTTCGATTTAGCACGCTGTGGCTCATTCATAGATTTCGATGAGGGCATTATTGGTATTAAAAACATCGTGATACCACTTAAGATCGACCTACGCCGCTTCTTGCCGTTGAGTAATATCAAGTATCTACCAGCGTTTGCAGGTAAGCTTGAACTCAAGATCATGTTCGGCACTCAAGGCCTTGTGTACTGCCCTGTTGGTCCGTCAATGGAGTTGATAGCTAACCACGTTGATCAGGTTCAATTCGATTTAGATAACGTTACAACTGAGTTTGTTCAAATAGGTGAGCCCGTTATGATGTGGGTTGGTAAGACAGGTAATAGCGCGCCGTTTGACATTAAAGCTGACTTACGTACACTTACAGTATCACGTACATACGAAGTAACGGACTGCTACAGCGTCATACCTAACTTCGGCATCGATGGTGACATCTACAACGCACTAGTCAATAGATACACCCAGCACGAACTCATCTTTCCAACTCAGATACTTACGTTCACCACGATGTCTAAGAAGCTCACAGCCGGTCACGGGTCAACCACACAGACCATCACACCACGTTTTGTCGACTCCATCTTCTTCCTGTTCCCGTTGAAAGCCACTAACCACACTGTGTTCAAGAACCCGTTGTTCAGCAACTTCCAGTTACGTTGTGGTGGCTACGGTGTCGTACCATCAATACCATTCTCGACTAACGGTAGAGACCCCATGTTCTTAGAGTTATGCCAAAACGCAATGAACGTTAACGGTGAACAAACTGGCTTCAATAAGGAGGTCATTCAATCACTAACCAACAGCGAAGACTGGAGGGCCAGCAACGAG
>CAZSGT010000559.1:611-1837 GCA_964606215.1 uncultured Lachnospiraceae bacterium | reverse complement strand
ATTGTCAGAATAATAGTTTTCCAAAGAAATTCTCTGGCCCTTAACCGGACTGATTTCATTTTCCACATCCATGAGAAATTCTGTCTCATTTTGGACTTCCAATTCCAGTCCGGAGATAATTTCCTGTAAACATCTTTTTTTCTCGGATTCCTTTATGATATTGTTTACACTGTAATGGTACGCATGTTTCAGAATCGTAAAGAAAATAGCATGAAATGTACCGAACTGCACTCCCGGATACCGCCCGTCTGTCAACTGTAAAAAACGGTTCTTCATCTCCACAGAAGCTGCCTTTGTAAATGTGATTACCAGAATATGCTGCGGGCTGACGCCCTGCCGCTCCACCAGGTCCTTTGTCCTCTCCGTGATTACCCTGGTCTTGCCGGAACCAGGTCCGGCAAGCACCATACATGGGCCATCCTTAAAACAGACTGCCTGTTTTTGTCCTTGATTTAATTCCATAAATTATATTGCTCCGTCTACCAGCTCCCTCAGCAGCTCGCTGCAGTTTCCATATACCGCATAATCTGCCCTGTCGTTGTTGGGAGTTTCTCTCTCATTTATCAAAAGAATTGCCTTTCCATTAAAATATTTCAGGAAATGCTTACATAACGGCGCATCCAAATCGGCACCCACTACAATGAGTAAATCCGCACGCTCCACCGCTTCCGCACACTGGGTAATCTTACCGTTATCCATCACTTCCTGAAGCAGTGCAAATCCTGGTCGCAAAGGAACTTTGCAGACGTCGCATACCGGCACGTTCTTTGCCTCCAAAATATGGTCCGGTCCAAACATTTTACCGCAGTTTGGACACTTATTCTCGTATATTGTACCGTGCATCTCGATAATATTCTCCACGCCTGCAGTCCGATACAGACCGTACACGGTTCTGGTCACAAGCATCTCCAATTTACCTGCTTTTTCCAAATCAGCTACCGCTTTGTGTCCGTCTCCCGGCACCATTTTATCCTTGTCGAGGATGACGTTCTTATAATAATGATAAAACTTGCTTCCGTTCCGGGTCAGGAACAGGTTCGTCATCATCTCATCCGCAGAATAACCATATTCCATCTCAATATCATATGGCTTTAAATCCGCCCGGACACCATTCAAACCCTGCTCGTACATTAACTGCACACCGCCAAAAACTACGATATGGTCGCTCTCCTTAACCATTTTTTTCATTGCATCCATCATATGTATGCCTCCCCTCTCAGGTTTTA
>CAZSGT010000559.1:0-601 GCA_964606215.1 uncultured Lachnospiraceae bacterium | reverse complement strand
CAGGTTTTAAAATTCATTGTTATTATTTATTACTCTCCATTATTTTTACATTCATTCATATTGTTATTGTTTTCCTAAATATGCCTGTATGGCTTCTACCGTCCTGTCAATCCCATATACGTCGCTGCGAAGCACCAGTTCGTAATTCGTCAGGTTAAACCATTTCTCCCCAACATGGTAATTATAATAATTGGCGCGTTGTTTGTCCTTCTTGACAATCTGCTCTGCCACCACTTTCTTATCAATACCATAAATTTCCACTGCACGCTGCATCCGAAAATCCAATGACGCATGGACAAAAACATTTACGACTCCCGGCTGTTCCCTCAACACATAATCTGCACACCGCCCCACAATCACACAGGGACCTTCCTCTGCCGCCTTGCGGATAACATTGGTCTGTGCCAGAAAAATACGGTCATCCAGCGACAAGCCGCCCATGCCAAAATCCTGATTCCCATATACATTGATTCCCATCGCCAGGGAATACAACAAACTATTTGTCGCTTTTTCTTCCGCACGTTGAAAGGTTTCTTCCGCAAATCCGCTCTCTTTGGCGGCCCGGCTAATCAGCTCATTGTCATAAAACGGAATACCGTAT
>CAZSGT010000558.1:0-1838 GCA_964606215.1 uncultured Lachnospiraceae bacterium | reverse complement strand
GTTACGTCTCCGCTCTGCCTCACCCCAAACAAATCGCCGGGACCCCGCAGACGCAAATCCTCCCTTGCAACGTAAAATCCATCATTGGATTTTCCCAGTACCTGCAGACGTTCCATGGCTTCCTTGCTGTCATTGCCGCTCATAAAGATACAGTAGGACTGATGTTTTCCCCTGCCTACCCGGCCCCGCAGCTGGTGCAGCTGTGCAAGACCAAACCGCTCCGCATTTTCGATTAGCATAACGGTGGCGTTTGGCACATTGATTCCAACTTCTACAACTGTAGTAGAAACCAGCACCTGAATCTCTCCTGCCAAAAAATCTTCCATAACCTGGTTTTTCTCTGCCGCTTTCATCTTTCCATGAAGATATTCTACAGCGATAGAATCCAGTAATTCTTCCCGAAGTCGCTCTGTATACTCCATGACATTTTCCCCTTCGACGGCTTCACTTTCTTCCACCATGGGACAGATTACATACACCTGTCTGCCCTCTGCCACCTGCTGTTCTATAAAACGGTATGCCTTTGGGCGGTAGGAAGTCCCCACCACACAATTCTTTATGGGCAGCCTGTCCGCCGGCAGTTCGTCAATAATGGAAATATCCAAATCCCCATACAAAATCACCGCCAGCGTCCTGGGTATAGGCGTGGCACTCATGACAAGCATGTGAGGCTCCATTCCCTTGGCGGCAAAGGTTTCTCTCTGACGGACGCCAAACCGGTGCTGTTCATCCGTAACTACCAGCGCAAGCTTCTCATATGTGACCTTCTCCTGTATCAGCGCATGGGTTCCAACAATGATATCTATCTCACCGGAAGCAATCCTCTCGTATGCCTCTCTCTTTTCCTTTGCAGTCATAGAGCCCACCAACAGCTGCAGCTTCACACCGAAGGGCTCCAGATATTCCGAAAAACTTTCCATATGCTGTTTTGCCAGCACTTCGGTGGGAACCATAATCGCCCCCTGATAACCGTTCTCCACCACCATCAAAAGCGCCAGCACCGCCACCACGGTCTTTCCGGAGCCAACATCTCCCTGCACCAGCCGGTTCATCACCGTACCTGCTGTCAAATCCTTCTGTATCTCCTGAAATGTACGCATCTGCGGCGCTGTAAGGGAATAAGGCAGCAGGGAAAGCAGTTTGCCGCATCCTCCCCTGTCCTCCATGACGTAGCTGCTAAGCGCCAGGCTGCGCTGGTTCTTTAATGCCTGCAGCTCCTGCATAAACCGGAAAAACTCTTCAAACACCAGACGTTTTCTCGCAGTAAGCATTTCTTCCTTGCCTACAGGAAAATGAATCTGGCGCAGGGCGCTTTTATGGTCTGTCAAATCATATTCCCTGCGCATGGCAAGGGGATACTCCTCCTTTATCATCTTCACATCGGAAAGCCCCTGCCTGACCGCCTTCGTAACTGCATTGTTGGTAAGTCCCTCCGTAAGTGCATACACTGGCTGCCATTTTCCCCGTATGTTATAAAATTCCTGCTCACTGAGAATCTTTGGCTGGTTCAGGGCAAGACCCCCATTTTTCCGAATTACCTTTCCCCGGAAAATGTATTTCTTTCCCAATTGCAGCTGTTTTAGAAGATAGGGCATATTAAACCATGTCACCAAAATGCGCCCGCTGCCGTCATGAGCGTACACACTTAGCACCTTGAGATTCCGCACTCTATGTATCTTCGGAGTGTTCTCAAGCACAACCTCCACAGTTGCGGTCTGACCTTCCCGGAGACCTGCCAGAGGCACAAAATCCTCCACCACCTCATATTCTCTTGGATAATAGTGAAAAAGCTCCTCCACTGTATGCACACCAACCTTGGCAAAGAGCTTCTCCATTTT
>CAZSGT010000557.1:0-1843 GCA_964606215.1 uncultured Lachnospiraceae bacterium | reverse complement strand
TATTGAATACTTCGAAGCAAGAATTCGCCACCCGCATCACAAAAAGCGCCCGAAAACCCCGCGTCATCTTCGCATTGAGCGCAAGATTCTCGCTATGCTGGCTTGTTTTAGCATTTCGATTGGCCTTTGGGAAAACTTCCGCCAACTCTGGCTCCAGGGAAATAGCTTTTCCGCCACCGACGTCAGCAACATCATTAGTCTCGGCATGGTTGCCAGTGTCGTAGGCATCTTGCTTGTTGGGCGGCTCGTAAAGATGGAGAAAATTAAACTTTTTATGGCGGCGACGCTCATCGTTCGTTCGGTGAATCTCCTACTCCTCTTCTTTCTAAACGGCAGCAGCCTAACTTTCCTAATCGACCTTTGCTCAATTATCGACGTGCTTGCCGGTGCGCTCATTATCGCGAGCGTCTATCCGCTCCTTACGACCGTCCTAAAGAGCAACAACGCTTACAGTCGCCGTAAGTTAGTCGAATATTTATTTCGTGATATCGGAATTCTAATTGGTGATATTATTATTGGCCAACAACTCGGCGGCTTCGTTATCGATTATAATGCCTGCTTGATGGTTGCTGTATTATTTTCGGTGGCCGCTAGCATTATCCTCGCGAAGACCGAAATTCGCGTCATGGAAAAAACCGATCGTAGCAAGTTTTCTGTCCTAAAATTCATCCTTCGCAGCAAATTACAGAGAACCTATATGATCTACGTTTTTCTCGCCGGGACGGCTTTTACGACGGCTGTCGGGCTAAAAATGCTCATTTTGACTGACCGTTTTATGCTCTCGCCTGGACTTGCGACCAACTACCTTCTGTTGGTGGGGCTGGCCGCCGATCTAATCGGCATTGCTGCACTCAAGTATTTTACCCCCAAGAACGATTATATCACCATTAGCATAAAATTTGGCGCCCGCCTATTAATTTTTGCCGGTGCATTCCTCTCGAATAGCCTATTTCTCTGCTTCATTGCGTTGACTTGGACTCTACTTAGTTCGACCGCTTACGAAAACATTACTGATGGCTACTATATCAACTCAGTCGATAACCGCCACCAGCTTAAATATAACACTACAAAAAATGTCGTAACTTATGCTGGCGATGCGCTTGGTATGTTTCTTTGTGGACAAATGTTCGAAATTGGTACACCATTTATCTTTGGTCTCGCCGCATTGCTGCTTGTCTTTCAGATTGCCGTCGCTTTTTACCTAATTTATCTGCGTCATCGTCTCCGCAAACACTAAATCTATTCCATGACGAGGAACGGTGCGCGCGAAAACGTGCTATAATGTAGCAATATGGAGGAGATTTTGCGCGGGCTGAACCCGCCCCAGACAGAAGCTGTTAAGACCTTGTCGGGCCCGATCCTAGTCTTGGCTGGCGCTGGGTCTGGAAAAACGAAGGTTCTTACGCATCGAATCGCGAACCTGATTGCGCATGGCGTCCGCCCAGATCAAATTCTCGCTGTTACCTTCACAAACAAAGCTGCGAAAGAAATGCGCGACCGTCTTTGGAAGCTTCTCTCCGCAAGCGATCCTAATCGCCCCGCCGAATGCCCGCGCAGCTTCATGCCGTATATGGGGACATTCCATGGCATCTGTGTCCGGATTTTGCACATCGAGTACCTTGCCGCTAATATCGATCGCAACTTTACGATTTACGACTCCGAGGACCAGCTTACCCTTATTCGTCGAATTATGCGCTCGATGAAACTAGCCAGCGACAAATCGCTCACCCCGAAAAATGTCCATACTCTAATCGGCCACTTCCAGAATCTCGGCATGACACCGGAAGACGTTGCACGCGAGGCGATTTACCCGAACCAAAAGCTCACCGCAGAAATTTACGCT
>CAZSGT010000556.1:0-1843 GCA_964606215.1 uncultured Lachnospiraceae bacterium | reverse complement strand
GGCGCACATTGATATTCACTATGGATTTAGTGTAAACGGTGTTGCCGCTCTTCATACAGAAATTTTGAAGGATAGCGAACTGCGTCCGTTCTATGACCTTTATCCGAATAAATTTAACAATAAGACCAACGGTATCACATTCCGCCGCTGGCTGCTCCATTGTAACCATGAGCTTGCCCGTTTTATTGAGAGCAAGATTGGCGACGGCTTTAAGAAGGATGCAGACAAGCTGGAAGAACTTGGAAAATTCGCGGATGATACTGCCGTTTTGAAAGAGATTCTGGATATTAAAATGAGTAAAAAGAAAGCCCTTGTCCAGCATCTTCAGAAGACAGAGGGTGTGGAGATTGATGCCAATTCCATTTTTGACATCCAGGTAAAACGTCTTCACGAGTATAAACGCCAGCAGATGAATGCGCTGTATATTATTTATAAATACATGGATATCAAGGCAGGAAATAAGCCAAAGACACCGATTACCATGATTTTTGGCGCAAAGGCGGCGCCGGCATACACCATTGCAAAGGATATTATCCACCTGATTTTGTGCCTGCAGGAGTTAATCAACAACGACCCCGAGGTAAGTCCATATCTGAAAGTGGTTATGGTGGAAAACTATAATGTAACCTATGCAGAGAAGTTAATCCCTGCCTGTGATATTTCCGAGCAGATTTCCCTCGCATCCAAGGAGGCATCCGGAACCGGCAATATGAAATTTATGCTGAACGGAGCGGTGACGCTGGGAACAGAAGATGGTGCAAACGTGGAGATTCACCAGCTGGTTGGGGATGACAATATCTATATCTTTGGTGAACCCAGTGACGCAGTCATTGAGCATTATGCCAAATCCGATTATTCTGCAGAAAAGATATATGATGCAGAGCCGGACGTTGCAAAGCTGGTTGACTTTATTATCAGCAAGGAAATGTTTAAGGTAGGATGTAAGAAGAGTTTAATCCGTCTGTACATGGAGCTGGTAACAAAGGACTGGTTTATGACTTTGCTGGATATCAAAGATTATATCAAGGTAAAAGAGCAGGCATTTGCAGATTATGAGGATAGAAATGCATGGGCGAAGAAGATGTTAGTCAATATCAGTAAGGCAGGCTTCTTCTCCTCCGACAGAACCATTGCCCAGTACAATGAGGATATCTGGAAACTGTAGGATATGAAAAATACTGTGGTATAGAAATACAGAGATGGGATGGAAACTTTGTTTTCCATCCACATGGAGGTTAGCAAAAAAATGGGAAAATTTATATTCACACCCTGTGGGGACATTGAGGGTTTATATACCATAGAGCCCACAGTGTTCGGGGACAGAAGAGGATATTTTATGGAGAGCTACAACCAGCAGGACTTTGTGGCGGCAGGGCTGGATATGGTGTTTGTGCAGGATAACCAGTCCATGTCCACCAAAGGTGTACTGCGTGGACTGCATTTCCAGAAGGAGCATACCCAGGGAAAACTGGTTCGGGTTCTCAGTGGGGAAGTATTTGATGTCGCCGTAGATATCCGCAAAGGTTCCAAGACATTCGGACAGTGGTACGGCGTGACTCTGTCTGCAGAAAAGAAAAATATGTTTTATATTCCAGAGGGGTTTGCCCACGGTTTTTATGTGCTGTCAGATACGGCAGAGTTTACCTACAAATGCACAGATTTTTATGATCCGTCATCGGAGGGGGGACTGCCGTGGAATGATCCAGCCATAGGAATTACATGGCCGGTTCCGGAAGGAGAGGAGCCGTTGCTTTCTGAAAAGGATCAGAAGTACCCGGCCTTCGATGAGAGTGTGGCATTAGATATAAAATAATCGGAGGATTATTATGGAGAGATATTTTAT
>CAZSGT010000555.1:0-1851 GCA_964606215.1 uncultured Lachnospiraceae bacterium | reverse complement strand
CTTATACCGGCGGCAGACATGGGAAAACCGCCAAGGAAAGTAGAAATCGGCATGTTCCGGTTACCGATATTGGCAACAACCGGGTTAGGCAGTCCATACGGTGTGATGCAGCCATAAGCAAGCTTCTGCTTCTGCGTCAGCATACGCAAAGAAAAACCATTACCGGAAACCACTGCATTTACCTTTTTTATCCGGCGGCTAAGACGGATATCATTGACATCCTTTATATAGACCATGATGTTGATGTAGCCTACCGGCTCCTCCTCAATATTGATTCGTTTCAGCAGTGCCTCTGTATCCTCAATTTGTTTCTCGATAATCTGTCTGTCGGAAGTGTTTCTCACAATCTCCCTGTTTCCTTTTAATTCCCGAATACGGTTATTGTAGGCATCTATCAATGATGCAGCGTCTGTTGCCACGTACTCAATCGTAGTGGCTGCACCTTCCATATTGCATAGCGGCGCCATCCAGCCGGGCTTGACATCCCCTGGGTACCGGGAAACGGCATATATTTTTCCGTCAAACTCCCCGACATGACAGTAGTTTCTTCCAAAACTCAGACCCGAAGGCGTTATAATGTTCAATATATTCTGGTTGATATCGCTTTCTGGTACCGCTTCCTTACTGTTTTTATATCTATACATTTTTGTACTCATGCTACGAGCCTCCTTTGCGACCTTGTAAATATACCAGCTTCGCTGATACAATCGGTGGAAGAATGCTGCTTTGCAACAAGTCCGCCTCTGCGGATGTTTCTTCCCGTGTGAATGGTCTTTTCATTCACACTTTAAGCTTTGTCATTGCTGTGTATCTGGTATCTGTAATGGTGAAATCTGTTACTGCCTGCCCGGCGTTGCCAAACAGATTACATATCTTTAGAATTTCCACATCATCCAGAATATCCAGTTTAATGCCAACCGTTTCGTAACGTTCGATATAATCCATGGCACGGGAAATCAAATCATTTTCCACGAAATTCTCATTGCCGGATACTTCCTGGTACAAGCGGATAAAATGCTGGTGCTCGTATGTATCCCCGGCGTTTGTCAAATCCGATGCCTGGTGAACCATGTCCCGGATGATTTGCTTACGCAGATGGTTCCCGATTTCCGACATATACTTTTCTTCCAAAAATCCCTTGTATGCATCCAAATCTACTTCCCTGGGCAGAGAAAAATAAACCATATTCTGCTGTTCCCCACGGAAACTCCCGGTTAGCTGTGTGGTAATGCTTCGGATTTCATCCGGAGAAAGCAAATCCATGTTAAAGGGGTATACTCGCAGATATACGATGGCATAGCCATCTTTCGTGTATAATATCCGGTTACGGATATCTTTTACATTTGTCAGCTGGTTGGCTGTGTCCAGCTGCGTAGATGTAGCACTCATTCTTCATCCCTCCTTATCTGCCCAAGATAAATATCAAAGTATTCATACTCATAGTTTTTCTGTGTTCGGCTAAACTCAATGAGCAGCCGCACCTTGTCCACAAAGGATTCATTGACCCGGTCTTTGACAACAAGCGCATATGTTACTGGCAATATCCCCATACACCCGGCGCTGTAAAGCACATCGCCTTTTATCAGATATACCAGAACGGCAAATATAGTGGCTATCGCCAGACTTATGAGCAGATACCTTACTTCTGTAATTCCAATGCCGGTTACATATTCTTTTTCTGGCCGGACATTTGCTGGAATAAATAATTTTGTTTCCGATTTTTCCACTGCACTTCCTCCTTAAAAATATTGCCGGAATATCGTGATAAGCTCTGATATTGATGGCACCAGTATCATTGCAAGCACAATATATCTCTGTTTTTTCATTAAAGCTGGTAGTTCTTCCTACTCA
>CAZSGT010000554.1:0-1853 GCA_964606215.1 uncultured Lachnospiraceae bacterium | reverse complement strand
TTCCGCTATGTGGATATCAAAAACTATTCGGGGCAGTATTATTCTTATGAGATAATTCCGGATAAAAATTATGCGAGAGCCGGCACTCAGTTCGGCGTTGATGTAAAGGTCACTCATCTGAGCGGTAAGACCGTGTCGGGTAAGCGTGTATTTCTCAACGATGAGACTGCCGTTACCGATGAAAACGGTATTGCACACTTTACCGTGACTGCCACTATGCCTGAATATCCCTCAGGAGAGCAGTATGAGGGAATGGGTTTAAATGTTTCCAACGGAGAAGGAACTGAGCATAACGGATATTATGAATCTGCATATGTATATGTATTCGAAAGCGATATAGCGCTGATACCTGAAAGAGATGATGACGTCTATACATTCAAGGCTTACCGTCTTGATTTTAACAGCGATGTTTCTTCGGACAGTATCGAAAGCGGCGATCAGCTCATACGTTCCATAGGCACACTGATAGCAAACGGAGAACTGGCAGTAACAGTTGTTGAAGAAAAGAGCGAGCGGGTCATTACAGGCTATGAGTATGACGAGTATACTAAGGAAAATGTTCCGAAGTATGATACGGTATACACCGACACTGAGGTCTACAACCAAAAATTGAAGATAGAAAACGGATATGTAAAGGTGGATCTGAGCGGTATCGACTATAAAAAGGCAGAACCAGGTGAATCGTATTACTATAATATTTCGGCAACTGCGGCAAGCGGATCAGGCATTTCGCGGATGTATCGCGCATTATATAAATTCTCGGAATATAATTCTGATAGAAGTTCACAAAACAGAGTATACTCAAGTATGTACCTGCCTTACTGGTCTGACGGCAGCACAAGTGTGCCCATGGAGTATATATATCATGGATATAAGTTTGAAACAGGAGAGACTGATTATGTCAAAAAATATGCCGCGGGCGACGAAGTATCATTAGCGCTCATAGATAAAAACGAAGATACGCCTCAGGGCGGCACCGTTCTCAGAACACTTTGGCAAAACGGCATAGCAGCTGCGGATATTCTGACGGATTACCTTGATGTAACGTTTCGGCTCGTAGACAGGCACCGCGGGAACACAGAAGGCCACAAGCACGCCGGCAATCGTGGGATGAATTCCGGAATTAAGCACCAGGAACCACACCACAATGCCAACGATCGAGTAGAACATCTTCGACTGTATCTTGAGCCATGCACCTCCGGCGAGCAGCACGAGAAGCCCTATCGCAGCATAACCCAGGTAAGCTATCTCGATGTGCGACGAATAGAACGCGGCTATGACTATGATGCCGCCGATATCGTCGACCACGGCAAGCGTAGTCAGGAAGATCTTTAGCGAAAGAGGAACTCTACTTCCCAAAAGCGCAAGAATGCCGAGAGAGAAGGCTATATCAGTCGCCATAGGGATGGCCGCTCCGTCAGCATATTCTGTTCCGTGAGCAAACAGCATATATAGCCCGACAGGAATGAGCATACCGCCAATGGCTGCCATAATTGGGAGAAGAGCCTGTCGGAAAGATGAAAGCTCGCCGACGAGCACCTCTCGCTTAATCTCAAGGCCGATCGTGAAGAAGAAGATGGCCATCAAAGCGTCATTTATAAACTGGAGTACGGTCATCGGGTGGCCTGCATGGCTGAAGAGGTTGAAATTACCTATCTGCAGACGCATGGGCAGGTTCCAAAAACCGTTGTAGACGTTAGCCAAAGCAGGAATATTGGCCACAATCAAAGCAAGCAAAGTTGCGAAGATCAGGACATTGCCACCGGATGCATGTGAAGCGATCGCACGCTTAGCCGAGAAGAAAATATGATGGGCAAATCCCCCCTTCTCAAAATCAGGAGGATTAAGATTGT
>CAZSGT010000553.1:0-1856 GCA_964606215.1 uncultured Lachnospiraceae bacterium | reverse complement strand
CTAATCTATAATAGGATACTCCATCTAATTCACATGTAGCATCTACTTTCATTTGAGTGCCTACGATACTTATTCCAAATCTTACTAATTCACCCTTAGTTGCATTGGGATTATTATATTCGTCTTTTGACTCTATAACCCATAAATCAACAGGCTCAATGGGGGTGTACTTTATGTAGTCTTCTGGATAGTCTGGGTAAACCAGAACTCCGTCGACCATTTGAGGTTGGAGGGTGAGGGAGTCGCCTTCACCTAAGTCCGCTGAAACCTGTGTGCTTTCCTCTGTTTCCAGAACGATTTGTTCTGTTGCCTGTACAACTGGTTCAGCATTCACTGTTTCGGTTGATTTACCGCAAGATGCTATTGTGGCACAAGCCATTGCCATAGTTATAACTGTTATTGCTTTTCTTTTCATATGCTTTCTCCTTTAACTGCTGCAGACCGTCTGCCAGCTGCCTGTTCTCTGCACGCTCCTTGATGAGGGACAAAACTGTGCTTACTGCGAAACAGATTGCGAAGCTGATCAGGAAGCAGGCCCAGCATTTCGCATCGTCCACAGGAAACCAGCCGAATACAGCAGCAAAAATACCACTTAAAACAATCACCGAAGCCACCATGCTGATTGTTCTTTTCGCTACCGACATGTGTTTTATCAGGATATCCGTAAAAAACAAAATCCGAAGCGCCGCAATGCATAGCGATGACAAAAGAAACTGGAAAACCGTCCAGATTGGAACGCCTCCCCTTCCCAATGCAAACATGGAGGAATACCCCTTCGCCTCATCTCCTACCACTGCGCAGATCACCGTCACCGCTATCATGGAAACCCCGAAAATCATAAGAGCCTGCCCCAGATAATCGAACAAATGTTTTCTTTTCTCCATTATTTCACTCCTAGCAATTCCTTTATTCGTTCTGCATACTGCCTTGACGCAATCAGCTGCTCCCCATTCTGCATCGTGAGCAGAAGCCGCCTGTTGACGTAAGTTCTGATTGCCTGAATATACTTCAGATTTACAATCGCCGACTTATGAATGCGCACGAACCGATACGGTTCCAACTGCGCCTCCAATACATAAAGCCGCTGACGTGCCTCATAAACTGCCTCCGCCGTATATACAAAACACTTTCCATCTACTGACTCAATATAGAAAATCTCTTCCAAATCCAGCGACAACCTGTTCTCATCCTGAAAAACAACCATCTGCCTGTCCATCATCTTAAGCGCCGCAATCAGCTTTTCAATAGAAACATCTTTCTTGCTGCACCTTATCGTAACTACAGGTTCCTCAAGGTCTTCCTGCACTTCCACACGCACCTGCAAGCAGCATCTCTCCTTCCCCTTTTCAAATCCAAAAATATATTTTTTGAATTGTATACAAAATTCTGGCAATTTAAAAGTATCGCAATTTCCTTTATATTATACGGGCAATGCAATGCTTCCTTTATTGTAGCAGACATTTTTTCCTATGCAAGGGGCAGAGGACTATGTTGCCGTTTTTGAACGGTAAGCTGCCAGGAAAGCTTCATTTATCCCCTCCTATCGCTAGTGTTTTTATTTGTAACATCATGTACTTATTCCAATTGACTTATTACTTTCCGGGCTTCATACAATAATTCTTCTATATCAATTGTTAAATATTCTCCATTTTCATATAAAATTTTGCCCTGACACATTGTTAATACAACATCCCGCCCAGTTACTGAATATGCAAGATTTGTAATACAATTATAATTTGCTACTTGCCTTGTATTATCAAAATCAAGCATAATCAGATCAGCGTCAAATCCAACTTTTATTTTTCCTGATTCATTTTCACGCCCTTGTGAAATTGCACCATTAACCGTAGCAAATC
>CAZSGT010000552.1:0-1867 GCA_964606215.1 uncultured Lachnospiraceae bacterium | reverse complement strand
GTTCCGTAAGCCAATTGTTAAGGAAGGGGCGAGCCTCAGCAACTTCGATGCACAGCAATTGGTCAGCGGAACAGTTTAACACATTTATAATGTCGATCAGAACCTGTAGACTTGGAATGGTATGTCCAGTTTCGATGTGGCTGATATGAGTCGTACCCACGCCGACCGCTTCTGCAAGTTGCTCCTGCGTCATACGCCGCTTTTTGCGAACTGCCTTGATTCGAGCCCCAATATCTTTGTAGTCAACCATACAGAAGTATCTCCCAAAATTCGATACTTGTATTGTATGCGCAATTTGCTTGTGACATAATAATCTAAATAAGCAACTGCTTATTTAGGCATATATTTCTTGCAAAAACGAGGTGCAACAAATGACAGCGTTGTCCTGTGCAATCTTCAGTCATCGGCCCACGCGGTTTAGATTTGGTTATAAGATAAATACAACAGGCGGCAAACGGCTGAAAAAGAGACTGCGGGATGAATTGATAGCCCTCTATAGGCAAGGAATCAGACGATTTTATGTCGGGGGCTGTCTGGGTGTAGACTTATGGGCAGGCGAGATCCTGCTTCGATTGAAAGAGCAGGCGGAATTTTCGGATATAGAATTAGTGATTACTGCCCCCTTTCCCCATCATGATGCAAAATGGGACGAGTGGAATCGAAAGCAGCTTCGCTTTTTGATTTCACACAGTAACGAGCATTTGGTTATTGGGAAAGATGACCGTCGTGAGAGTTTTATTGCCCGTAATCAATATATGCTTGCCCACGCCGATGTTGTAGTGGCCATATATGATAATAACCGTGCGGTCCAGACTGGCGTAGGGCAGGTCGTGCGGGCAGCAGAAAAGAGAGGATTGCCGGTTGTCCTTATCCATCCAGATACCGGGATCATCTCTATTGAGGGCGAGCATCCCCAACAAACCAACCAATTTCTCTTTGTTGGCTTTCCTTCAAAATGACCGGAACAATGCGGACACATTGCTCCGGCCAAGAATAGTGCGAGGATCAGATGTTCTGGCTGTTTAGCATCTTGCGAGGAATGGAGGTGTGCGGTAAACTACCGCAACCATATCTCGTCCACTTCCTACCGAATTTTGCCGGTCGGCACACGAACAGCGGCCTGATAACAGCCGCCCTGCCGTAAGTCATTTATCTTCATGAGTACAGCCTTTACTTTGCGCAGGGTGGAGCTCTTGCCCTTCTCATACTTCTATAGTGAAAATGCACGTTGATTCCTCCTGGAAGCCGCATTCTGCAATACTCTGAGATGAATGTTTGCCAGAATTAGCTGTACTGTAGATATCAAGTAGGTTTGTGGAGACTTTTTCATTTTTTGGAAGTTTTGCGTACAAATGGAAGCAATGAATATGTCCCATCTATTGAGTGCTCTCTTGTCCGCTCATATTCAGATATAGCGATCATACATAGCATAGCCCTTGATACTCAAAAGAGGGAGCCGGTTAAAACCGACTCCCCCATGCAATTCGGCTGACAAATAGATACTCTTATCGACTTGCAGCTCATGCGTGCTCTACCTTTCCATTGATTTGCTTTTTGGAAAATTTTGTAAATTTATTCATATGTAATGTTGAATCACTACAGGAATACCGTCTCACCCATTTGAGGAATATGGGTAATCCACCCGGGGTGCCTCGCAATAGTTTCCAGTACGGATGCCCACGTTCCGTTGATATCCATTTCTGGTGAGGGCAGATGGAGTAGCACCATTACCTTTGGTGACAAGTCCGCTACGATACGGCACGCCGCATCTGTGCTGCCATAGGGAAAAGGTGCTATCAGGATATCTGGCTTTGGCAGGTCTACTCGTTTCCGCCACTGTGCCGGAGAAGCATCTCCAAGGAACCAG
>CAZSGT010000551.1:0-1869 GCA_964606215.1 uncultured Lachnospiraceae bacterium | reverse complement strand
GATACTATAATCCCTGCATTATACAGTCCGTTTCTCTCCAGCATTGCATTCTGTAATTCCTTTAAAGGCTCCCCTTCTCTTGTGGTTATTCCTACCACCTCTGGATTGGAATGTGCTATGACATGTGTATTCCACTCACCAATATATAAACCCTCCCAATTGTCAAGCTCCGCATAATATGCTTCCGTATATGCCTGCGCTTTTCTTTGGTTTTCCTTTTTCTTTGGATTTTTCAATAAATTACGCACTTCAGATGCCTTACTAAAAGCAGTCAGCAAAGTTTCCTGTGTATCTATATATTCTTTTATTATATTTGCCTGTGCATTAAGTGTGGAATCCATACTTTCCAGTTCTGATTTTTTCATCATGCTTGTCATGTTGCGGTTGGCTATCATATACAAAAGGGTAATACAAATGATAATAACAATAGAAATCTGCAACGTGATTTTTGTCTTCATTTTTTGATTTTTCATAACGACCTCCTTATATTTTTGGTAGTGTTTTCCTGGCTTCCTCCATAGATGAAACGTGTCATTCTGTCCTCTTTCCCCTCTCTGCCTGGGAATACACGCATCCGCAAAAATCCTGGCGGTACAGATTGTATTCCTTTGACAACACGATAGACTGCTGGTAACCACCCTTTTTCTTAAAATCCGAGCACAGATAGGTGATGCCGCCAGTCTCCTCCGCCACCCGCTCCCCGATTTCATTCAGCTTGTCCGCATTTTTATGAGGGCTGACCGACAAGGTGGTGGTCACATAGTCAAATCCCTGCTCTGCCCCGTAAGAAACTGCATGGCGCAACCGCAGCTCATAGCACCGGAAACAACGCTCTCCCCCCTCTGCACAATGCTCATACCCCTTTGCCGTCTCAAAAAAAAGCTCCGGCTCATAAGGACCCTCCACAAAAGTTACCGGGTACTTTACCGGCAGGCTGCGAATCAGGCGCTTTTGCTCCTCCACCCGTTTCTGGTATTCTTCCCCTGCCGTGATATTGGGATTGTAATAATATATAGTAATCTTCATATGCTCTGCCAGATACGAAAGACAGTAGCTGCTGCAGGGAGCACAACAGCTGTGCATGAGCAATGTGGGAACTTCTCCGTTTTTTGCATGGCAATCCAAAATGCGCTCCAATTCCTTCTGGTAATTGCGCTTATTCCTCTTCACACTTCCAGTCATACGGTCACGAACTCTCCTTTCCGTGTTCCTCTGATACAAACAAGGAGCCGTCCAGAAAAACCATCCAACTCCTCATTCCGACAAATACCCTACTTTATCTGGATTCCCTGCACCACTCCATTTAGAAACTGTAACACTTTTGAGTTTTTTATCAATACATCTGTGATTCCCATGGACTCCCGTACTTCCACAGGCAGTAAACCAAACACAATGACCGCCAGCACAAAGGACAGCATAAAAAGCCACATAATTCCAAGGAAGCCCCCGGCAATACGGTTTAACGTACCGATTACCGGAATCTCATTAATAAATCCAAAAAGCCCTGCTACATATACAAAAACAATCTGCAATATGGCAAACAAAATTACAAATGCCACACCATAGGCAATATCCTGCGCCATAGTCTCCAGAGATTTGTGTAAAATCGCGTCACTGACTTCACTGCCGGTCTGAATCTGATTTAACAATGGAACAATACAATGTTCTCCCACAGAGGGCGCCGCCATCCCTGCCAGATATCTGGCGGCAAACATGGCCGCCACCATTGACACCACTCTGGCAATCATGCGCACAAATCCCTTGCGGTAACCGTCTACACAGACAAGAAAAAATAATAAAAGAAATATGCCGTCCGTCACCATTGCCGCATTCATTAAATTACATCGCCCATATCATACATGCCGGCAG
>CAZSGT010000550.1:0-1870 GCA_964606215.1 uncultured Lachnospiraceae bacterium | reverse complement strand
CTGTGATATCATTGCAGAAAGCCAGACGCAGATTGCGGATTCCAAGCTGGAGTATGAGGAAGTGACTGCCTATTTAAAAGACATCGAGGAGATTGAAAAGATTGACGGGAAGGACAAGGAGGAGCTTCTGGGGACAGCGGCAAATATTTTGCGCCTGACAAAAGAAAGGGCACAGTACAAGAGCAGTACGATAGAGATTAGCGATGCGCAGATGCAACGTTTAGAACCCTACGATGAAACACTGGCAGAGGATGTGAAGAACATGTTTGCCAATGAGAGTTACCAGATGGCATTGAAACAGGATATGGGTCATCTGGAGGGGGAGAAGTATAATCTGCTCCAGGAGCAGGAGGAGACTGCCGCAAAACAAAGATATCTCAAGTCCCTGACGGGAATACTGATTGTATTGCTGTTTTCCATATTTGCCCTGCTTTTTGTGATTCAGTATGTGATGAAAATAGACATGACAATCCCATATCTTATGACAGTGGCATTTGTGGCTGTCGTTGCGGCGTATATTTTTTCCCAGGGGATGAACAACCGGAGGCTGGTTGCCTTAAACGACAGAAAGTTAAATAAAGCAGTGATTTTGCTCAACCGGGTGAAGATTAAATACGTCAACACCACCAATGTACTGGACTATACCCGGACCAAGTTTGGGGTGGAGAGCGCAGCGCAGTTTGAGTTCGTTTATGCAGAGTATGTCAAAGCAAAGGAATACGCAGAGAAATATAAGGACAATACGGAAAAAATGAAAGAAAACCGTGCAGATTTGATGGGAACTCTGAATGCATACGGTATTCACGATTCCGAAGTCTGGGTGCATCAGGTTTCAGCGCTGCTTGACAGCAGGGATATGGTGGAGGTGAGGCATCGCCTGAACCTGCGAAGACAGCAGATTCGGGAGCGGATTGCGTATAATGAAGGCAACAAAGATAAGGCATACCAAGAGCTGCATCAATTTATGGAGCGTTTCCCGGCGGCAAAGCCGGAGGTTGCCTATATTCTAAAGAAATATAATGTGCTGCCGGGGTAGGGTGAGCCATCCATTGTCCCCTTTTTCGGGGACTACTCCTGCTTCCTGCCGGTTAGGTAATACACCGCCAGTGCAGTGCGATGGGACAAATTCTCTTTTGCCAGAATAGAGGTAATATAATTCTTTACTGTTCCCTCTGTGATAAAAAGGCGGCCTGCAATTTCCTTGTTGGATAGCCCTTCCGCCACCGCCTTGATAATGTCCAGTTCCCGTGGAGTATAACCATCCTCGCAAAAGCTGCCTGCCCTGACATCTGTATTTTTTGCAAGATTTTCTAAAATGGCCTCTTCCATAACACCAGTGCCATTATATACAGATTTTATCATTTGCTTTAAATGCTCCGGTGTATGGTTCTTGATTAAATATCCCTTTGCGCCATTCTTCAATGCGCTTTGTACCAGTTCGTCATCGTCAAAAGTAGTAAGAATCAAGACTTTTCCCAAATTGTTTTCTACAATATATTTTGTGGCTTCAATTCCGTCCATTTCCGGCATTTGAATATCCATCAGAAAAATATCCGGCGCATTTTTCCTGGCAAGTTCAATAGCTTCCCGGCCATTTCTGGCACAGCCAATCACTTCAAAATCTTCATCCACATCCAGGATAATCCGCATGCCATCTCTTACAAAATCGCTGTCTTCGGCAATGATTATTTTAATTTTCTCCATCTCTTCAGAACCTCCTATAAGGGCAATAACATATTTATGGTAAATCCGGCCTCTGTCTCAAAATCCAGAATACCGTTCACCTCCCGCATCCTTTTTCGCATTCCAGATATTCCCATTCCGTCAATTACTTCACTACAGCCCACGCCATTATCCGATATACTGCAGC
>CAZSGT010000549.1:0-1874 GCA_964606215.1 uncultured Lachnospiraceae bacterium | reverse complement strand
TGAGTGCGCTTTCTGAATTGGTAAACATGATTATGGGAAATGCGGCAACGATTTTTTCTACCAGTGGAATTATCATTGATATCACGCCGCCCAAATTGTCCAGAGGAAACGAAGCGTTTACTGCCAATTTCAAGAATTTAAGCATTCCGCTTACTTTTGAGGATAATACGCTGTATCTCAATATGATGATTCAGGAAGGATAGTGTTCGGGATGTTAAATATCGTCTTGTTAGAACCGGAGATACCAGGAAATACCGGCAATATTGGACGTACCTGTTATGCCACGGGCACAAGGCTGCATCTGATTGAGCCATTGGGGTTCCGTCTGAATGAAAAAGCTCTTCGCAGGGCGGGGATGGACTACTGGAAGGATTTGGATGTGCAAATCTATGATAATTATATTGATTTTTTAGAGAAAAATCCAGATGTGAAGCTGTATATGGCCACCACCAAGGGAGAGCGGACATATGCGCAGGTATCCTATGAGCCGGACTGTTATATCATGTTTGGCAAGGAAAGCGCTGGAATTCCGGAGGAGATACTGGTGGAAAACCGGGAGAATTGTATCCGTATTCCCATGAATCCGGAGATTCGTTCTTTAAATTTGTCCAATGCCGCCGCTATTGTTTTGTATGAGGCCCTTCGGCAGAATGAATTTGCCGGGCTGGAGATGGGGGGACATCTGCATCACCGTCCGGAATGGTAAGTGTAAATATAAATTCTGAGCCCACACCGGGAGTACTGATTACATCAATGCTTTCGCCGTGGGCATTTATGATTTCCCTGGCAATGGGCAGCCCAAGTCCCGTGCCTTTCTTGTCTTTTCCCCGGGAACTATCTGATTTATAAAAGCGGTCCCAAATCCGTTTCTGTTCCGACTTGTCGATTCCTTTTCCATGGTCCCGGATGGAAATAAATAATTTTCCGCTGTTTTCTTCGGTAATAATGTCAATGGTGCTGTCGGAATTAGAAAATTTGACAGCATTGTCAATCAGGTTATAGAGCACTTGCTGGATGCGGGTGCTGTCTGCGTGAACAACGGTCCGTTCTGATTCAAAGGAGAGACTGAAGTTCAGTTTCTTTTTCGCACATTTTTGTTCAAAGCTGGCGGCAATTTGTTTAATTGCGGCATTGATGTCAAAATCGCTGTAATCCAGCAGAAGGTTCCCTGTATCCAGCTGACTTAAGTCCAGCAGGTTTGTGGTAAGCTTTGTCAGGCGTTCTGCCTCGAATAAAATAATATCCATATATTTTTCCAGCAGTTCGGGCGGAATGGTGCCGTCCTTGATTGCCTGGGCATATCCCTTGATGCTGGTCAGGGGAGAACGGAAATCGTGGGAAATGTTTGCGATGAATTTTCGCTGGTATTCTTCCGACTGTTTTAACTCTTCCATCATCAGAGTGATGGCAGCCGCTAAATCCTGATATTCACTGCCGGCAGGAAGCTTGAGGGAATACTCATGGTTGCCGGAAGCAAATTCTTTTGCCGCATGGGAAATTTTGGCGGCTGGGCGAATGGTAAGAAACGCCAGGTAGACAGCGGCAATGAGGAACAGGACGGAAAAGATAATAATGCAGATGGCGATAATGTACATAATTTCATCTATGGATTCCTGAAGTTTGGAGGTGGGGGTAAAAACCACAATATATCCCAATGTCTCCATCTGGGAACTGACAGGCACAACCACCACAGTGGAGGGGGTATCCAGCAGTCCCTCCAGGGTCTTATCGGTGTAGCTTTGTCCCTGCAAAAAATAGGCATCGAAATCAGAAATATTTGTGCCGGCAGCAGAGTCTGTGGAATGGCTGTCGTAGCGGATAATTCCTTCGGTGTCCACCAGCCAGATGCTACTTTCCGTCAGACTGGACAGGGA
>CAZSGT010000548.1:1490-1879 GCA_964606215.1 uncultured Lachnospiraceae bacterium | reverse complement strand
TCAGGAATACGGCGATGCCGTAGGAAGTAACATTGATGTACGAATGGATTTTCGTGAAGTCGAGGATCTTGAGGTATATTTTTCCGGGGAGACGGACCCGGATACATCCTATGAGTCAGGTGCTTCTTTTATTGGCTATCTGGCAGATCAATACGGAGAGCAGGCGGTCATTGCCTATGTCTGCTCTGATAATGAGTACAATGCGGAATGGGATAAGTCCTATGATGAGTTGGTGAAGGACTGGAATCAGTATATTGAAGAGAAGTATTCGCAGTACGGCAAGGACTGAATGTTGTAACAATAGAGAAAGCAAGGGAATGTGTTTATGAAAAGAATATCTTTATTGATTGTCGCGCTTATGCTGGCAATGCTGGCTGCCTGCAGTGCCG
>CAZSGT010000548.1:0-1480 GCA_964606215.1 uncultured Lachnospiraceae bacterium | reverse complement strand
TGACCGACCATTTTTCAAACCCGTCCTCGGGCAGCAGTATTCTTGGAATACGGAACCTTGTGGGAATGTTTTTGTCAGGGGTGGCATTGACATCGCATTTGATTTGACGGAATAGGTATAGCGTTTGCCGTCTATTTTAAGGGAAACGGTCAATTCTTCCTTGCCAGCTGCCATTTCTTCGGGAACCTGAAATATCCAGTGGATATATTCCGTACACAGCGGTAACACGCTGACAGTATTGGAATAATCAAACATGCTTCTTTCGAGTTGTTCCGTCACAGTGGTTTGTGCTTCCGCCTGTTTCAGAGAGGCGGAGACGGCTTTATTGGCGACGATCTGTTTGTTGGACAAATTTTTATAGGCGATGCAGATATCCAGAAATATTTTCCCGTCATCGGCTTCATAGTAGTTATAACCGGTGTTGGGAGAGGGAGGCATCACTTTTTTGGTAAATTCCGCATGCTCTACATAAAATTCCCCATCGCCGGTTGTCACCAGTTCGCCGTCCGCAACGGCTCCGGAGGTCTTCTCAATACTGTCCTGACTGCCGGGGACGGCTCCCTTTTCACCCTCCCGCACAATCACCCTGTATTCATTTTCACGTATATTCATATGCAGTTCCACCATGCGGCCGCTGTCCTGCACCTCTTTCGGCACAGCGAAAAAGTAATGTACCTGTCTGGTATCGGAGAATCCCATCTGCACGGTGTGCGCATATGACCAGGAACTGCCGTCTTCCTCGCATGCCACGGCAACGCCGCTGTATTCATACTGACCGGAGTAAACCAGTTTTCCGTCCATGACCTGGTTTGCCTTGATGGTATGACCCGCGAGATGCTGATAGGTGATGCAGAAATCCACATAGGCTCTGCCGTCCTCCGCCTCAAAATAAAAATCCGGGTTCTCTGAGATGGTGACCTGATCCACATGGAATTCGCAAGCACCGTCGATGGTGACTGTCTCTCCCACTGCCAGTATGGGCGCGGTGCTTTCTTCCTGCTGGGAGGACTGGGGCTGCTCGTCCGCGGGACGATCGGCGCAGCCGGTAAAGGTGAGGATCAATAGTATGATGATAAGCAGTCCGGAATATTTTTTCATTGTCTTTGTTCTCCTTTGGAATATCGGGAAAATTATAGCACACGTCCTTTTTCCTGACAAGATTGGATGCAAAGGAAACGGCAGGTGAAAATTTATTTGAGTAAATCTCCGCCTGATGATATACTACTGTTTAGCGGAGGAAACAGTTTATCGAATTGGATGCCCGCCAATAGCGGGATGCCCATAAAACGGGCAGGGAGGTTTTAAATGAGATATCCAAAGTTTTTACCGAACGGAGGAACCGTGGGATTCGCAGCGCCCTCCTTTGGATGCGCCACAGAGCCCTACCGGACAGGGTTTGAGGCCGCACAGCAGAAACTGCGGGAAATGGGGTATGGGCTGGATCTGGCGCTCCAGCCCGGGTTAGAGCTGGAGGACCTGG
>CAZSGT010000547.1:0-1894 GCA_964606215.1 uncultured Lachnospiraceae bacterium | reverse complement strand
GGAATGTATAAATATCTGGCGGCGTTGATTGCTGGATTTATCGCAGTGATGGCATGCGCAGTATATATGCAGAGCATTATTTTGGGATGTTTTGATTTGTTTGTTTTTGGGGCGAATATATATGTGTGCAGGGATTTGTTTATCCTTTTTCATCAGACGAATTTGGATATCCGCTCTGGTGAAATCGGAGAGGAAGAAATTGTTGCAGTAGATATTCAGCGGGATGAAGTGTACGGAGGGATGGCAGGAACCGGTTCGGTTCGCAGTTTCTTCCCAGACGGCGGCGAACGGTTTTTGCTGAAAACAAAAGATGGCAGGGAGTTTCGGATTGTAGATAATAATGTGGTGAAATGTTCCAAAACCGAACCGGCAAAGGGAACGCTTCGTTACTTAAAAGAGTCAAAGCTGGCGTTGGATTTTGACGGAAAAAGACTGTAGGCAGTTGGTAGAAATATGTTTTTGCAAACCAAAAAGGAGTAAACAAACGCTGCCACGCTTCCGCGAGCCAGCTTATTGTAAGAAATCCCCGAAAGAGATTTGTTTCTATCTCTTCCGGGGTTTCTTTTAACCATAAGCAATCTCGCAAAGTGTATTACTAATTTCATCCTTTAAACCTGTAATATTTTTTGTAGTTTCTTATAACATATTTTCTAACGTCTCGCGAATTGCCTTGATAAATTCTTCGCTGTTTAAGGCGGTAGGGTTCTCCATAGAGGTAATCAGTACCAAATCCTTTGTCATCTTGCCGCTTTCAATGGTAGAAAGGGTTGCTTTCTCCAGTTTGTCGGCAAATTCCATCAGCTCTTTGTTACCGTCTAATTCCCCGCGTTTACGGAGTGCGCCGGACCATGCAAAAATGGTTGCCACGGAGTTGGTGGAGGTTTCCTCTCCCTTTAAGTGCTTGTAGTAATGTCTCTGTACCGTACCGTGTGCTGCTTCGTACTCGTATACGCCGGAGGGGGAAACCAGCACGGAAGTCATCATGGCAAGGGAACCGCAGGCAGAGGATACCATATCGCTCATAACGTCTCCGTCATAATTCTTACATGCCCAGATAAAGCCGCCCTTGGCTTTCATTACACGTGCCACCGCATCGTCAATCAGCGTGTAGAAATATTCGATACCTGCCGCCTCAAATTTTTCTTTGTATTCCGCGTCATAAATTTCCTGGAAAATGTCCTTGAATGTGTGGTCGTATTTCTTGGAAATGGTGTCCTTGGTAGCGAACCATAAATCCTGATGGATGTCCAGGGCATAATTGAAACATGCTCTGGCAAAGCTGCTGATGGATTTGTCTGTGTTATGTACACCCTGAATGATGCCGGGACCGTCAAACTCATGGATGGTTTCACGGATTTCGGTACCGTCAGCGGCAGTGTAGACCAGTTCTGCCTTTCCTGCGCCGGGAACTTTAATCTCCATATTTTTGTATACATCACCGTAGGCATGTCTTGCCAGGGTAATGGGTGCTTTCCAGTTCTTTACGCAGGGCTCGATGCCCTTAACTACAATAGGAGCACGGAAAACTGTACCGTCCAGTGCGGCACGAATGGTACCGTTTGGAGATTTCCACATTTCCTTTAAATTGTATTCCGTCATGCGGGCCGCATTGGGTGTAATGGTAGCACATTTAACAGCCACGCCATATTTCTTTGTCGCTTCTGCAGAGTCTATGGTAACCTGGTCGTTTGTCTCATTGCGGTACGCAAGTCCCAGGTCATAGTATTCAGTCTGTAAGTCAACAAAAGGAAGCAAAAGCTCGTCCTTAATCATCTGCCAGAGAATGCGGGTCATCTCATCCCCGTCCATCTCCACCAGGGGGGTGGTCATCTTGATTTTTTCCATAGGTGTGTCCTCCTGTATAATGTAATTGTTGTTGTCTTTAAACCCACTA
>CAZSGT010000546.1:0-1899 GCA_964606215.1 uncultured Lachnospiraceae bacterium | reverse complement strand
AACAATCCCCGCTGATACAATTCATTGGCAATCATCCTCACATACATCTGTGTATTTTTTACGTGTTTTCCCGTACTGCCATCACGGCTTTCAATCAGGTTTGCCATCCCGACAATAACGGAATCCTGTATTTTGCTGAGACGCCTGGCATCCTCCGTAATTTTTTCTGCCTGCTCCCGGACCATATTTTCCAGGTTGTGGCGATACTGCTCCAGCTCCAGCGTTTTTGCCACCCGGCTTAGCAGAATATCCGGCACAAAAGGTTTAACGACAAAGTCCATTGCACCTACACGAAAGCATTCCACCTCGGTTTCCACTGTATTGTCTGCTGTGAGAAAAATAACAGGAATAGATGCCGTCTCCTCATTTTCCCGAATTTTCTCCATTACTTCAAAACCATCCATCTCCGGCATGCTGATATCCAGCAATATCAAATCTGGCCGGTTATTTTCCAGATATTTCAGTGTGGCTGCACCTGAGTTGGTTGCCGCCATACGGTATTGGGGAAGCAAAATTTTCTGTGCCCGCATTAAATTTGTTTTATCATCATCCACGACTAAAATTATGCTCTTCATTTTATTGCTCCTATCAAACCTGTCGTTTGCTGTCACCTGTTTGTTATCATATATACATTATCATAGGTATATTATGTATCTATATTGCAGTATATTATATATCTATATCGCCAAAAAATCTATAGTATTTTATGATTCCAGAGGACATTTTCAGCTGACATTTATTTTTCCCCGTTGACAAATCCACCAATCTGTGATATTCTAGCAAAGGTTTGTAAAACAGACCGCTAACTGCCGAAGACAGTAGGTGCCGGTTTTTCCGGCGTAAGGACAAGGACGCCTACCGAGGATAGATAGGATAATATGTATATTCTCCCTTTCTGTTCTCTTGCAGGAAGGGATTTTTTACTCTATGGGGAAATTGTGAAAATTTCCCATAGAGTAAAAAATCCCTCTAGGGAGGATGCGCACTCGCGCGAATAGGAAGATGTCGCTTTTGCGACCGCGCTCAGCGCGAGAGTTTCGCAAGCGAAACTCTTTGTTCATATAATAAGCTGGCTCGCAGGACGCGCCAGCATCCCATCGGCAGTATCCACGCAATAGCGTAAAAATATTATGAAAGGAGATATTACCGATGGCTAAAGTTGAATTGAAAGCGCCGATTATCGAAGAGATTAAAGGCAAAATCGATGGAGCATCCTCCGCAGTATTAGTTGACTACCGTGGACTTACTGTAGAGCAGGATACAAGACTTCGCAGGGAGTTGAGAGAAGCCGGTGTTGAGTATAAAGTATACAAAAACACTTACATGAAACGTGCCTTTGAGGGTACAGATTTCGCACAGTTGGATGAGCTTCTTGACGGACCTAGTGCAATTGCTATTTCTAAAGAAGATGCGACTGCACCAGCAAGAATCCTTGCTAAGTTTGTAAAGGAAGCAGATGCACTGGAGTTCAAGGGAGCTGTAGTAGAGGGAACATTCTACGATGCAGATGGTGTTAAATCACTGGCAAGCATCCCATCCAGAGAAGAGCTTATTTCCAAGCTGCTTGGAAGCTTGCAGTCACCTATTACCAATATGGCTCGTGTTCTTAACCAGATTGCGGAAAAGGGTGGCGCAGAGGCATAAAGCGTAAACAAAAAATGATATTTTATACTATATTTAATGGAGGTAATTTATAATGACAACACAGGAATTTATCGATGCTATCAAAGGCATGACCGTTTTAGAGTTAAATGATTTAGTAAAAGCTTGCGAGGAAGAGTTTGGTGTATCCGCAGCAGCAGGCGTTGTAGTTGCAGCAGGTGGAGCAGCAGGCGGAGACGCAGCAGCTGAGAAGGACGAGTTTGATGTAGAGCTGACAGTGGTTGGTCCTAACAAGGT
>CAZSGT010000545.1:0-1905 GCA_964606215.1 uncultured Lachnospiraceae bacterium | reverse complement strand
GATGCGGCCAGGATACAGAAGATGCAGGAGGACAGGAGAATACGGCGGCAACCGGTTCATCAGCCGGAACAGAGGTGTCAGAACAGGACGGAGCGTATTCATCAGACGGTTCGGAAGACTTGTCGGATATTGAAAGTGCAGGTTCGGAAGAAAGCAGTGCAGAAGATTGGGTAGAAAATGTGGATTTTGAACAGATTTTTGACGCTGCAGAAGCGAAAACCGTGGGCAAAGTGAAGCTGGACACCAAAATCGAAGGCTACACAGGAGAAGGATACCTGACAGGCTTCGAGTCTGCCGGTGACAGCTGTAGTTTCAATGTAGATATCCCTGCCGCAGGAATCTATGACATTACTGTAGTTAGTGCAGGAATGGGCGGGGAGAAGACGAACAGTATTGTCGTGGACGGTGAGATTGTGGGAAGCTTTTTCACGCCTTCCGAAACATTCAGTGAGACTATGCTGCAGCGAATATATCTGGACGCAGGAAAACATGATATCAGTATCCAGGTCGACTGGGGGTGGATTGGTGTGGATTCCCTGAAAGTAAAAAGTGCCCAACGGCTGCCGGACAGTGTGTTCCAGGTGGAAAACAGGCTGGTAAATCCTGATGCTACACAGAGCACCGTGAGCCTGATGGAATATCTGACAAGCATCTATGGCAGCTATATACTGTCCGGACAGCACTCCGACAAGGGGATCGGCGGACCGGAAATCGCTGCCCTGAGAAAAGTAAACGGAGATAAAATACCGGCTGTTCTGGGACTGGACTTTATTGAGTATACACCGTCTAGGGTAGCAAACGGATCTTTAGGAGTTGCAACACAGCTTGCTGTCAATTTTGATGCCATGGGTGGGATCAATACCTTTTGCTGGCATTGGAATGCGCCGGAAAAGTATCTGTTGGATACGCAACCGTGGTACAGGGGGTTTTATACGGATGCGACAAATATTGATCTGGCGGCTATTATGAACGGGGAAGATGAAGAGGGTTATGAACTGCTTTTACGTGATATTGACGCCATTGCGGAGCAGATTGCTATATTGCAGGAAGCGGATGTGCCGATTCTGTTCAGGCCGCTTCATGAGGCTTCCGGGGGATGGTTCTGGTGGGGAGCATCGGGACCGGAGAGTTATATCAAACTGTGGAAGCTGATGTTCGAGAGGCTGACGGATTACCATAAGCTGAACAATATCATCTGGGTATGGAACGGGCAGGACGCAGACTGGTATCCAGGAGATGAATATGTGGATATTATCGGTGAGGACATTTATCCCGGTAAGCAGGTTTATCTTTCCCAGAGCGGCAAATTCAGCGAAGCGGCGGAGTATACGGATACAGCCAAAATCATTGCCCTGACAGAAAACGGCTGTCTATTTGATCCAGATCTTGCATTCCGGGATCAGGCGCCGTGGGCCTGGTTTTGTACCTGGGGCGGAGAGTTCGTGCTCAAGGGAGGTCTGCCTTTGCTTTCCGAGGAGTATACGGAGGAAAGTATGGTGAAAAAGGTATATGAACATGAACGGGTGATCACGTTGGACGAGCTGCCGGACTGGAAGCACTTTGGTGAATAAAATATGTGTCAGGGCTTGTATTCGTAATATTATAAATGTGGGAATCACGGTAGAATTGGACAGGAGGGTAAAGATGGGATTTCAAAAGGATTTTGTATGGGGAGCTGCCACCAGCGCCTATCAGATTGAGGGAGCCGCCTGGGAAGATGGAAAGGGAATGCATATCTGGGATGTGTATGTAAAGGAATCAGGGAAGGTTTATGAGGGGCATACAGGGGATGTAGCCTGTGATCATTATCACAGATTTCGGGAAGATGTAGCTGCCATGAAAGAGATGGGACTGAAAGCTTACCGCTTTTCCATTGACTGGTCCAGAGTGCTGCCGGAAGGAAAG
>CAZSGT010000544.1:0-1905 GCA_964606215.1 uncultured Lachnospiraceae bacterium | reverse complement strand
TTTTGGAATGAAGAAATACACCAAGGCATATGAAGCAATACAGGGTGTTGAAGTGAAAGAGAAAGATGTGGAATTGTATAATAAGATTATTACGGTGATGTATGTGAACCGGGAGATTGACTCCTATTCCATTTTTACCATGATGAAGAAATATCCCGAGGCGCTGGATGCTTTGTTAAAGGGATTGGAGAATTATGACGCCAATCTGGAGACCGCAGAGGATTTGGAGATTGTACCGGATATGGATTACTGCAAGGAACAGATTTTGGAGTCACTGCAGGAGGACTACGGTGTATCCGAGCAGCAGGCAAGAGCGATTATGAGTTCTGCAACCAGTGAGGAGTATAGTAAAAATATTCTGGATATAGTTTTGGCGGCAGAAAGTGGTAGTGCGGTGAAATAGGACAAAACGTATATGACCCGACGGTGTGTATGGAAATGCCGCCGGGTTTTTACTGTATAGGAAGCGAGAGGAAACTGGCAGAAAGGTTTGGTTTTTATGATAGCAATCATTGATTATGATGCGGGGAACTTAAAAAGTGTGGAGAAGGCATTGCAGCATCTGGGACAGGAAACGATGATTACCAGGGACAGGGAAGCGATTTTGTCTGCGGATAAAGTGATTTTGCCGGGGGTGGGTTCCTTCGGGGATGCCATGGAAAAGCTGCACCGTTTTGGTCTGGTGGAAACCATACGGCAGGTGGCGGCAAAGGGTACTCCATTTCTGGGTATTTGTCTGGGATTGCAGCTGTTGTTTCGTAGCAGTGACGAATCTCCCGGTGTGGAGGGCTTAGGCATCATAGACGGAGAGATTGTCTCCATTCCCCCTAAAGAGGGCTATAAGATTCCCCATATGGGATGGAATTCTATCCGTATATCGGAGAGGGCCCGTCTGTTTGCCGGAGTGCCACAGGAAAGTTATGTGTACTTTGTACATTCCTATTATTTGAGAGCGGATAACCCGGAGGACGTGGCGGCCAGGACGAATTATATTGTGGATATTGATGCTTCGGTGGAGCGGGGAAATGTTTTTGCCTGTCAGTTCCATCCGGAAAAGAGCGGGGAAGTGGGACTGAAGATATTGCAGAATTTTTGTGCGGTGTGAAACTTCAACTCTGGAAGAACGCAGGAGCGTTCTTCTTGTGGAAAGCTGCGAGTGTATATTTGGAAAGAAAAGAGGCAGATATGTTTACGAAAAGAATAATTCCATGTTTGGATGTACATAATGGGCGGGTGGTAAAGGGTGTGAACTTTGTGAATCTGCGTGATGCTGGGGACCCGGTGGAGGTAGGCGCCGCCTATGATAAAGAGGGAGCGGATGAGCTGGTGTTTCTGGATATTACCGCTTCTTCAGATGCCAGAGCCACCAAGCTAGATATGGTGCGGAGAGTGGCGGAGACTGTATTTATTCCTTTTACCGTTGGCGGTGGGATTCGCACCGTGGAGGACTTTAAGGTGATTTTGCGGGAGGGAGCGGATAAGATTTCCGTCAATACGGCGGCGATATTAAATCCAAACTTAATCAGCGAGGCGGCAGACAAATTCGGCAGCCAGTGCGTAGTGGTTGCCATTGACGCGAAGCGCAGACCCGATGGCAGCGGCTGGAATATTTATAAGAATGGCGGCAGGGTAGATATGGGAATCGATGCGGTGGAATGGGCAATGCAGGCAGATAAACTGGGTGCAGGTGAGATTCTTCTCACCAGCATGGACTGTGATGGAACCAAGGACGGTTACGATATCGAGCTGACCAGGACCATTTCGGAAAACGTATCTGTTCCGGTAATTGCCTCCGGTGGGGCAGGAAATATGGAACACTTTCATGAGGCTCTGACAGAGGGGAAGGCAGATGCGGCATTGGCGGCATCCCTGTTCCACTACAAAGAGTTGGAGATATCCCAGGTG
>CAZSGT010000543.1:0-1909 GCA_964606215.1 uncultured Lachnospiraceae bacterium | reverse complement strand
ATTTTCACATGCCAAATGTTCCTTTGGCCATATAGCTATTTATTCAGTTCTCAAGCCTAACCATGTTTCTCATCATATATAAGCTATAAAATTGCCTATTCTTCCATCACTAGAACTTCCGCAAAGTCAATTATCAATATACTATGGTATTTTTATTAAGTCAACCGTATTTATATAATAGTAAATTAATACTTGTCCATCATAGAGGTGCACCACATGACTTTAAATGAAAACATCAGGCAGCTTCGATCAGCCAGAAATCTCTCTCAGGTAGACCTGGCAAGGGCACTCGGCGTAACCAAACAGAGTGTCTCCAATTGGGAAAATAACAATATCCAGCCTTCCATCGATATGCTTATCCGGTTATCCGGCTTTTTCGCTGTTTCCACAGACACCCTTTTGGGATTGGATTCACGCAAATATATAGAAATCACAGGATTAACAGATTCCCAATTAGCCCACGTTACCGCCATAATCGACGATATACGCGGGGAAACACCTTGATTACCCTACCTGAAAACGGCGACCTTATACAATTCTTCTTTCCACCACATTTCTGTCCGGCTTCCTGCCATCCTGCTCCAATAATTCTTCCAGGAAGCGGTACTGCATGGCAAGTTTAATCGCCGGCTTCACAATATAACGGTCACGTTCATACACATAGCCGGTGCTGTCAATATAGCTTTTACCTTCCTCCCATAGGATTCTGTTCTGCCGGTCTCTTTTGACTTTTGCGCCTTTGTGGATGTATGTCACTCTGTTATGGCATCGGTTAGAGGCCATAAAAAGGAAAATCTGGTTATTGGGGTCTACCATCAGGTAATTTCCTGTATAACCGCCTAATGCAAATGCATTTCCACTCAGATAATGATTTACTTCCGAATTCCGCTCCACCGGATTTTTTGAGTAACAAAGATAACCATGGAATTGCGTAAATGACGCATCATCGTTCTGCTTACCTGTTCTGTTCAACCCTATCTCCTGAAGCCATTTCCTGTCTAAAACTTTACCTTCCAGCAGTGCCTGTACCAGCCTTGACATATCGTCAGCAGTAGAAAACATTCCCGCATGTCCGTGCAGCTGTGGCAGGAATTCATTTATTTTTCTCGCCTTCCCATCGTTGACCAGTCCTTTGCGGATATTGCTCTCCACCATATATCCCGATGCCAGTACTTTTCTCTCAAAATTATTAGAAACTACTCTGTCCATATCTTCTGCCGGAATCTGTATCACTGTGTCCCGCAGCTTACATGGAATTAAAATATTATCTTCAATCCATTCGTAGAATGTCTTTCCTGTAACCGTCTCGACCACATATTTCATCACCATTGCACCCATATCCGAGTACAGGCGGGTCTGCTCCGTATCCGGTTCTATCTCAAACAGCATCTGATGAATCTCCTCCAGGGATTGAGCTGTTTCCAATCGTTTTACAGTCTTTAAAGGCACTTTGAATGTCAACAGGTCTTCCACTGTCACATATTGTAAATTGCGGAACCTCGGATCAAGCGCAGAAATGGCATCCTCCATTCTGATTGTCTGCATGTCGATCAGCTTCAAAACAGCGATACATGTGAATAATTTTGTGACAGATGATAAGTCAAAAATGGCTTCCCGCCCTATAGGATTCACGGCCTTTTCTCCATCATCCTCCAGTTCCTGCCGGTTTCCCGCCACCCAAACCTCCTTGTAGTTTACTGTTCCAAAGGAAATGACCATCCCTGCTGCATGTTGGTTTTCCGTAATGAATTTTTTCAGGTTTTCCGCCAACTCTGACCGGGAATATAATGTTTCAAGCATTTTACCTGCATCTGCCCTACTGCTGTTCATATACAATTGATACACCGGGGTAAAAATGGCATTGTAATCTTCTGTGGTTAACAGGTTTCCGGTATACTGACCAGCGCCA
>CAZSGT010000542.1:0-1911 GCA_964606215.1 uncultured Lachnospiraceae bacterium | reverse complement strand
CCAGCGCGATAATCTACAGCATTGCGGAAACAGCAAAGGCAAACAATCTGAAACCGTATGATTATTTTGAATATCTGCTCACTGAGATACCGAAACATCTGGATGATACAGACCGTGCCTTTCTGGATGACCTGCTCCCCTGGTCACCGAACCTCCCTAAAAACTGCCGGAAGCCCGGTAAAGATGAAGTGAAATAAGAACAGGAGCAAATCTGTTTCTATCATACAGGTTTGCTCCTGTTTTGTATTCAATGTCACTTAGTTAAGGGGAGTTAATATTGAAAACCCATTAAGTTAATGAATAGGCCAACGATTTTCAGTTTGAAAGGCGGCCTACATACTTTGTAATTGACGAAATATTCGTTTTTTTCATACCACAAAAAGACAGATTGCGTATCTGCCTCATAATGGTGTATAATTATGGCGATAGCTATGCTGCTCGGTACATGAAGTTCCGCATGGTCTTTGCTCGGACGTTCCGTGGAAAACTTCTATTAGCCCTGATTGGTGTCAGGTGCTTTTGTATCAGGCGCATATAGTCAGTTTCGCCACCGCCGTGCCGAAGGTATGCCCTGCATATGTTCACCGTGGTGGCGAAATTTATTCTATAGACATGCTTGGTGCCTGGTTTTTTCGGCTTTGTATCGGCAGCATGGGTAGCGGCCATTTCGCAGAAATTGTAGAGGATCAGCCGGGCATAGATTTCCTGGAGGATGAACTCCTTCTTTCTGCTGTGGAAGTCAACAAGCCCCACTGTGTACTTCAATTCACGGAAGCTTGTTTCCTCGCCCCATCTGGCATTGTAGACCATCTTGATCTTTTGGGGAGGAAATTCATCCGCATCGAGATTGGTGGCCACGCACTGATAGCTTCCATCCGGAAGCTGGAAACGCACAACCCGTATGGTGATTTCATAGTATCGGTTTGTATCATCGAGAAAGTCAAAATCCGTATAAGGCTGCAGAACCGTATAAGTGTCGGGATTTTGGAGGGTTTCTTTCGTATGGCGACGGGTCAGTGTCGTATGAAGGACTACATCGAACTCACCGTCAGGAAGATCACAGGCAGACAGGATTCCGTTACTGGATATGTCCTTCATGCGTACCACGAATTTCTGTCCATTTTCAATAAAGTGGGCAAAGACGTTCCAACTTTCATATCCACGGTCAGCAATGAAAATGGCTGGGAGGCCATGGTAACGGTCGGCCATATGATTCAGGGCAAGGCGCTCATGGAGTTTCTTTTCCCCCTGAATGTCGATATCAACATGGACGTGGTTGAGAATATCGTACAATGCATTTATATGGAGCTGGTTATAACCCCTTTCGCCCTGTTTTATAAAGGTTTCCTCATCATCGGGGTTACGTGCGATATTGATATCTGAACCGTCAGCAGCAAGCAGCCGGTATCCGTCCAGGGTTTTGTCATGAAAGTGCCTGCATACATCGTTAAAATGGAAGAGAAGAAACGCCATCCCTTCTGCAGCAAGTTTAGCCCGCTGCTGTATAAAGGCAGAGGTTGTCGGGCCCGCGAGGTCATGGTCAAAATACTCCATCATCTCGTTGGGAAGGGACTTGCTCTCCATTTGGAGCAACATGTTGACCAGATCAGAGAATGTGATCTTTCGGTCCCTGGAGAAGTCCACTCCAGGATGCTGGGAGAAAAGGGAGCGGATATTAGACAAGTCTAATATACAGGTTTCCAGTTTCTGCTTCAGTGTGAGTAAAAAAGTATCGTTCATATGCTACCTCCTTGAAAAGTGTTTATAATCAAGGCCGGGCAACATATTTTTCGATATTTGTCAACCCCTTTTTGTAATATTTCATAATTTTTTTGCATAGAAAAAGCGATCTCTGTAAAGCGTAGAAACCGCATAATTATAGTAGCTATAAAGCTAAACTAAATGACATTG
>CAZSGT010000541.1:0-1912 GCA_964606215.1 uncultured Lachnospiraceae bacterium | reverse complement strand
TCGGTAACACATGATATAATTATTCACCGACAACCACCAGATGGCAGCCTTGCCTTTTTTGCAATGCTGGGCTTCATGCACACCTACTTCGGGCAGTACAAACACGGAATCGGCTTCGTCTATATACCGTTCCGCAATTTTGATGTCGTATTTCCGGTAGCGTTCCGGTGTGGGAGATCCGTCCGTATCTCCATAATACAACATGTAATTTTCCACATTTCTTCTTGTCAGTTCCCAACTGAACTGATGTAGTAACTCTGCGCCGCCTGATATGGCAGCGGCAGGGCAGGCAATGTAAATTTTCATATCTTCTCGCATTCTGCCTCGATTGCGGCATTTGGTTTTTCCTGTATGATCTCGTATTTTGATACAAATCAGTCACTTTTATATTAGCATAGGCGGCCCTGTTTTGCTATAAAAAATATTTGTTTTGCCTGTATTACTTGATATTTTTTGATAAATGAAACATAATAGTGTTACCGTAAACAAAAGCAGGCGGATCAGAGAACATGAATGAGAAGAAAATCGCATTTATCATATGTGTGAATGATATGTTGGCATACACAGAATGTAAATATTATTTAGACCATCTGGCGGTACCGGAAGGATATGAGACGGATGTGTTAACCATCACAGAAGCACCATCCATGACAGCCGGATACAATGCAGGAATGCAGAGCACTGATGCCAAATATAAAGTATATATGCATCAGGATGTTCTGATTGTGAACCCCGATTTTATCCGGGATATGCTGAAGATTTTTGCCATGGATGCGGGAATCGCCCTGATGGGTATGATTGGTGCGAAGCATTTGGGCAATGATGCGAAGACGGTGATGAGCTGGGATACAGGTAAGATATTACATAATTGCACTCCCTCCAGGCTGGAGTATGAGATGGAGCATACCGTGTATCAGGAGGTCGAGGCTGTGGACGGCTTGCTGATAGCTACGCAGTACGATGTGCCATGGAGGGAAGATCTGTTTGACGGCTGGGACTATTACGATATTTCACAGTGCATGGAGTTTCTGCGAAGAGGTAAGAAGGCAGTGGTGCCTTGTCAGAAGACCCCCTGGGTATGGCATGATAATCTATACAGTAAAATGGGCAGATATTACGACTATGCAGAACTGTTTGCAAAAGAATATTCGGATATACATGCCTTTGTAAACATTCCAGTCTCGGAGAGTGTGCAGGAATACCATGAATTAAAGGAAAAAATGCGGAAAGAGCTGTATACTTTGGTTGACTGTGGCAGAAGAAAGGAACTGGCAGAGCTGTTCCGGAATCAGGATAATCGCGGTTACCTGCATTTGAAAGAGTTTCAGGTCATTGCAGATATTGAATACCTGGAAGACATGAATAAGGAATCACAGAGATTTTGGACAGAGTCAGACACTGTGGCAGCATTGCTGGAAAAGGTAAGGAAAGCAAAGTACCTGCTTAAGCGAGAGGAGTTCCGCGTGGAAGATGCCCGGTCAATATCTGAAAAGATCAGGCAGGCTTATTCCCCGTATGCAGTGAATGTGATACGGGAGGCGTATGCATTTAAATAAGGAGAATTGTCAGGGTGTGGGTCTGTAAAGCAGTTGACGATATATTCCCATAATGTTAATATAATTTTGGGAGTCCTCCGGGACGGGAAGATATGAGTACAGGAAAAACACTGCAGGGATGCGGTATAAAAGGTTTGAGGAGAGAAAACGCTAATGGAATTTGAATTGACAGCATCCATGATGTGTGCAAACTATGGTAATCTGGAAAAAGAAGTAAAGGATCTGGAGAAGGCGGGTATTGACTCCTTCCATATTGATATTATGGATGGACGGTATGTGCCTAATTTTGCCATGTCCTTAAATGACATGGCTTATATCCGGTCGGCTACATCTTTGCCGTTGGACGTGCATCTGAT
>CAZSGT010000540.1:0-1917 GCA_964606215.1 uncultured Lachnospiraceae bacterium | reverse complement strand
TACCATGCAGTATATCAAATGCGATGTTGCTACAATATGTCTGGGATTGGCGGCAAGTTTCGGAGCATTTCTGCTTGCGGGGGGAGCAAAGGGAAAACGCATGGCTTTACCAAACGCAGAGATTATGATACACCAGCCGGCAATTCATGGAAGCGGCATTAAAGGACAGGCAACGGATATAAAGATTATGTCAGACCACATTCAACACAGCAAAAAAAGATTGAATCAGATATTGGCAGATAATACAGGAAAAACAGTAGAAGAAATCGAGGCAGCTACAGAGAGAGATAATTATCTGTCTGCTAAAGAAGCGTTGGAATTTGGCTTAATAGATAAAGTTATCGATAGAAGATAATGCAAGTTTTATGTAAACTTGTCTTTTAATGAGGTTATGTTCATGAAACTAGTCAAGAATATAACCTCCAGCATTTTACCGTCTGCCTGCATTAAGCTCCTTATATGTGAAAATAATAATAACAGCAGAAACAATCGCCGTAAGTATATCTGATACAGGCATGGAGTAAAGCACACCGTCAAGTCCAAAATATCTTGGTAGAAGTAGTGCAAATCCCACGCCAAATACAATCTCACGAATCATTGACAGACCGGTGGAAGCAGCAGCTTTTCCCATTGCCTGTAAAAAGATAAATGTGGCTTTGTTTACACAGGCAAAGATGATCATACACAGATAAATACGGAATGCTTTTATTGCAAAATCAGTATACTAAACGCTTTCGTTTGCTGCGCCAAATATAGCGATAAGTTGTCTTGGCATTAGTTCAACAATCAATAATGCTACAGCACCAACGGATGCTTCATAAATAAGAAGTTTTGTAAACAGTTTCTGTACCCGCGCATATAAGCCTGCTCCCATATTAAATCCTACAATTGGAATACATCCTGCAGCCATGCCTACAACAATGGAAATAACAATCTGGAAGAATTTCATTACAATTCCTACAACGGCCATTGGAATCTGAGCATATTGTTCTTGACCGAAAATTATATCCATCGCACCGTATTTACGAATCATATTATTGATGGCTGCCATTGATGCCACAAGAGATATCTGGGAAAGAAAACTGCAGAGACCCAAGGTAAGGGTATGCTTTACAGTGTATGCATTCAAGCGGAATACGCTTTTGGAAATATGTACAGTTTTGGTATGGGCAAGATACCAAATGGCAATAATTGCCGTGATAATCTGACCGAACACAGTGGCTACGGCAGCTCCCATCATTCCCCATTTGAATACAAAGATAAAAACCGGATCAAGGATAATGTTGATAACGGCGCCTGCCAGGGTTGAAATCATTGCAAGCTTAGGGCTTCCATCCGCGCGGATTACCGGATTTATCGCCTGACCAAATATATAAAACGGAATTCCAAGAGAAATATAAAAGAAATATTCCTTTGAGTGGCGGAATGTCTCCACATTCACCCTGCCTCCAAACATGGAAATGATAGGTTCCTGAAAGATGATATAGACAGCGCATAATATAATACCGCTGATAATTGTTAATAAAATTGCGTTTCCGACGCTTCTGTCCGCATCCTCCGGATGATTTTTACCCAGACTCAAACATACAAACGCACAACAGCCGTCTCCAATCATAACCGCAACAGCCAGAGCGATAACGGTAAGCGGGAATACAACCGTATTGGCGGCATTGCCATATGAGCCAAGATAATCTGCATTAGCGATAAAAATCTGGTCAACAATATTGTACAGCGCCCCAACAAGCAGTGAAATAATGCAGGGAACCGAATATTTTTTCATAAGACTTCCGATGTTTTCAGTTACAAGAAAAGATTGATTGGTATGTTCCATAATATTACCTCCATGAAAAAAAGGTGCAAATCCATAAGAATGGATTTACACCTTTTCGGCTACTCGATTGATAGCATTATATATCA